>CALWYI010000062.1 GCA_944385715.1 uncultured Oscillospiraceae bacterium
GCTACGGCATCCCCTGCGTGGGCTTCGGCCCCGGCGCCGAGAGCCAGGCCCACGCCCCCAACGAGATCACCTGGAAGCAGGATCTGGTGACCTGCGCCGCCCTGTACGCCGCCGTCCCCGGCCTGTACAAGGAGGAGAACAAGACCAAGGACGTCACCCAGTTCCGCCAGAGCCTCACCGACAACGATATTCAGTAACGATACGCGGGGTACATCCTTTTCTTTTGAAAAAGAAAAGGACCAAAAGAAAACTTTGCGCGAAACATCCGTTTCGCGATCTCAACCAATAACATAAGGAGAGCATGACTATGAGCAAGACGGAAAAGCTGGCCCAGCATCTGGAGAAACTCCAGATCAACAACATGTACAAGAACGACTTCTACTGGACCTGGGACAAGACCGACGACGAGCTGGACGCCATTTTCACTGTGGCCGACGCCCTGCGGGACCTCCGGGAGCGGAATATCTCCACCAAGGTGTTCGACTCCGGCCTCGGCATCTCCATCTTCCGCGACAACTCCACCCGCACCCGCTTCTCCTTCGCCTCCGCCTGCAACCTGCTGGGCCTGGAGGTCCAGGACCTGGACGAGAAGAAGAGCCAGATCGCCCACGGCGAGACCGTCCGCGAGACCGCCAACATGGTCTCCTTCATGGCCGACGTCATCGGCATCCGGGACGACATGTTCATCGAGGAGGGCCACAAGTACCAGAAGACCTTCATGGACGCCCTGGACGAGGGCTACAGCAAGGGCATCCTGGAGCAGCGGCCCACCCTGGTGAACCTCCAGTGCGACGTGGACCACCCCACCCAGGCCATGGCCGACCTGCTGCACGTCATCCATGAGATGGGCGGCGTGGAGAATCTCAAGGGCAAGAAGGTGGCCATGACGTGGGCCTACTCCCCCAGCTACGGCAAGCCCCTGAGCGTGCCCCAGGGCATCATCGGCCTCTTCACCCGCTTCGGCATGGACGTGGTGCTGGCCCACCCCGAGGGCTATGAGGTCATGCCCGAGGTGGAGGACATCGCCAGGGCCAACGCCGAGAAGTCCGGCGGCTCCTTCGCCAAGGTCAACTCCATGGAGGAGGCCTTCAAAGACGCCGACATCGTCTACCCCAAGAGCTGGGCCCCCTTCAAGGCCATGGAGAAGCGCACCCAGCTGTACCGGGAGGGCGACAAGGCCGGCATCGACCAGCTGGAGCAGGAGCTGCTGGCCCAGAACGCCCAGCACAAGGACTGGACCTGCTCCGAGGAGATGATGAAGCTCACCAAGGACGGCAAGGCCCTGTACATGCACTGCCTGCCCGCCGACATCACCGGTCTGAGCTGCAAGGAGGGCGAGGTGGACAACAGCGTCTTCGACCGCTACATCGAGCCGCTGTACAAGGAGGCCTCCTTCAAGCCCTACATCATCGCCGCCATGATCTTCCTGAGCAAGGTGAAGGACCCCGTGGCCGCTCTCCGCGCGCTGGAGGCCCGGGGCGAGAAGCGCAAGGAATTCTGATCCCCGTTTCCGATCACACAACACACGAAATGGAGTACCCCCGCGGTACTCCATTTCCAGTTTCCGGCGCCGCGGGCCCGCTCCGGGAGCGCCGCCCACGGCATGAGCCGTACCTCACAAGCCGTATCATATGAAGGAGAAGTGCGACTGATGAAACGAATCGTCATCGCCCTGGGCGGCAACGCCCTGGGCAACACCCTGCCGGAGCAGGCAGAGGCCGTGAAGATCACCGCCCGTGCCATCGTGGACCTCATCGAGGACGGCAACCAGGTGGTGGTGGCCCACGGCAACGGTCCCCAGGTGGGCATCATCAACAACGCCATGGCGGCCCTCCAGAAGGTGGACCCCACCCAGGGGATCACCCCCCTGTCCGTCTGCGGCGCCATGAGCCAGGCCTATATCGGCTACGACCTCCAGAACGCCTTCCGGGAGGAGCTTCTGGACCGGGGCATCACCAATATGCCGGTGTGCTCCATCGTCACCCAGGTGGAGGTGGACCCCGCCGACCCCGCCTTCGCGGACCCCTCCAAGCCCATAGGCAAGTTCATGACGGCGGAGGAGGCGGCGGAGTACGCCGCCAAGACCGGCTATCTGGTGAAGGAGGACGCCGGCCGGGGCTGGCGGCGGTATGTGGCCTCCCCCAAGCCCAAGCACATCATCGAGGCCGGCGCCATTCGCGCTCTCAGCGAGGACGGCCATCTGGTGATCTGCTGCGGCGGCGGCGGCATCCCCGTCTACCGCACCGAGCGCAACCACCTCAAGGGCGCGGCGGCGGTCATCGACAAGGACTTCGCCTCCGAGCTCTTGGCGGAGCAGTTGGACGCCGATATGCTCATCATCCTCACCGCCGTGGAGAAGGTGGCCGTCAACTTCCGCAAGGAGAACGAGCAGTGGCTCAGCTCCATGACTCCGGAGGAGGCCCGGCGGTACATGGCCGAGGGCCAGTTCGCCCCCGGCTCCATGCTGCCCAAGGTGGAGGCGGCGGTGAAGTTCGCCGAGTCCAAGGCCGGCCGCACCGCTCTCATCACCCTCCTGGAGAAGGCCAGAGACGGTATCGCCGGCAGGACCGGCACCGTGATCTGCCAGTGATCCCCCCTCCGCAAATCAGACCACCCTGCGGTTCAATCGCCGCAAGGTGGTCTTTTTTTCCTGCTGACAGGCCGCCCCTGCCCGGCTTTTCCCGCGGGACATGACCGATTTCTCCTTTCTGTTGGTTTTGCCGAATTTCTGCGCCGGAGAGAGGCGCTCCCGCCGCCAAAAAGGGGTTCTCCCCGGGGGAAGGGCCCCTTTTTCCCCAAAAATGCCCGCCCGTCTCCGTCCTTTTGTTCAAAAGCCTAAAAATTTTTTAGTCTGTCAGCAGAATTATTAGTTGAAATTTACGACAGTATACGGTACAATGTAAGAGCGAAAGCATTTTCATGTTTTTGGAAATGAAAAAGGAGGAATCATTCTATGAAGAAGTTATTGGCCCTGCTGCTGACCGTGGTCATGCTGCTGGCCCTGGTGGCCTGCGGCGGCAACAACGGAAACAGCGCCGGCAACAACGCCGGCAACACCGGAAGCAACAACACGTCCGACAACGCCGGAGCCGAGGACACCAGCGGCGACACCGCCGCCAGCGACATCAAGGTCGGCTTCATCTTCCTGCACGACGAGAACTCTACTTACGACCTCAACTTCATCAACGGCGCCAAGGCCGCCTGCGAGACCCTGGGCATCACCGACTACGTCCTCAAGACCAACGTCCCCGAGGGCCAGGAGTGCTATGATGCCGCCGCCGACCTGGCTGACGACGGCTGCGACATCATCTTCGCCGACAGCTTCGGTCATGAGGACTTCATGATCCAGGCTGCCAAGGAGTTCCCCGACGTCCAGTTCTGCCACTCCACCGGCACCAAGGCCCACACCGAGGGCCTGGACAACTACCACAACGCCTTTGCCTCCATCTATGAGGGCCGCTACCTGGCCGGTATCGCCGCCGGTATGAAGCTCAATGAGATGATTGAGGACGGCACCATCACCGCGGACCAGGCCAAGATCGGCTACGTCGGCGCCTTCACCTACGCCGAGGTGGTCTCCGGCTACACCTCCTTCTTCCTGGGCGCCCGCTCTGTCTGCCCCTCCGCCACCATGGAGGTCACCTTCACCGGTTCCTGGTACGACGAGACCGCTGAGAAGGAAGGCGCGCAGAAGCTCATCAACAACGGCTGCGCCCTCATCAGCCAGCACGCCGACTCCATGGGCGCCCCCACCGCCTGCGAGCTGGCCGGCGTTCCCAACGTCTCCTACAACGGCTCCACCATCAGCGCCTGCCCCAACACCTACATCATCTCCTCCCGCATCGACTGGGCGCCCTACTATGAGTACGCCATCTCCGCTGTGATGAACGGCACCAGCATCGACGCCGACTGGACCGGCACCCTGTCCACCGGCTCCGTGGTCCTCACCGACCTGAACACCGACGTGGCCGCCGAGGGCACCCAGGAGGCCATTGACGAGGCCATGGCCGCTCTGGAGGCCGGCACCCTGCACGTGTTCGACACCTCCACCTTCACCGTGGGCGGCGAGACCCTCACTAGCTACATGGCCGACGTGGACACCGACGCCGACTACACCCCTGACACCGAGGCCATCTCCGACGGCTACTTCCACGAGTCCGAGTACCGTTCCGCTCCTTACTTCGATCTGCGGATCGACGGCATCACCCTGCTGGATGAGGCCTATTAATCGGCTGTAACAGCCATGTGAGCCCCTCTCCAGACGCGCAAACCTTCTCTTGCCCTTGTCCGGCCCGCTGTGCCGGACAAGGGCCTTTTCAAAAACAGGCGCGGGCCCCCCTTTAGGGCTTGCGTACAAAATGCAGTATATCAGCCAGAATCGCCCTACCATCAGTATCGCTTTCCCCATACCCGGGAGGAGGGATCTCTGCCGCTCCTCCGTCGAGAAAGGATGACAGCCTTGGAAACTGTTCAAAACGCCATCAGAATGGAGCACATCACCAAGCGCTTCGGGAACGTGGTGGCCAACCACGACATCACCCTGGAGCTGCACAAGGGGGAGATCCTCTCCCTGCTGGGTGAAAACGGAAGCGGCAAGACCACCCTCATGAATATGCTCTCCGGTATCTACTACTCCGACGAGGGCCAGATCTATGTCAACGACAAGCCCGTAACCATCTCCTCCCCCAAGGACGCCTTCGACCTGGGCATCGGCATGATCCACCAGCACTTCAAGCTGGTGGACGTGTTCACCGCCACTGAGAACATCGTCCTGGGCCTGGAGGAGCCGGGCAGGCTGGACCTGAAAAAGGCCAGCCAGAAGATCACCGAAATCTGTCAGCGGTACGGATTTGAGGTGGACCTCAATCAGAAGATCTACGAGATGTCCGTCTCCCAGAAGCAGGCGGTGGAGATCGTGAAGGTCCTCTACCGGGGGGCCGATATCCTGATTTTGGATGAACCCACCGCCGTCCTCACCCCCCAGGAGACCGACAAGCTCTTCACCGTCATGCGCAACATGAAGGCCGACGGCAAGTCCCTCATCATCATCACCCACAAGCTCCACGAGGTGCTGGAGGTCTCCGACCGGGTGGCGGTGCTGCGCAAGGGCGAGTACATCGGAGACGTGGCCACTAGGGACGCCAGCCAGCAGTCCCTCACGGACATGATGGTGGGCCACGCCGTGAGCCTCAACATCAACCGCCCGGACCCCGTGAACGTCCATCCCCGGCTGGAGGTCAAGGGCCTCACGGTCTACGATGAGCTGGGCGTCAAGCGCCTGAGCGATGTGACCTTCACCGCCAACTCGGGGGAGATCCTGGGCATCGCCGGCATCGCCGGCTCCGGCCAGCGGGAGCTGCTGGAGGCCATCTCCGGCCTCTACCCCATCTCCGCGGGGAACATTCTCTTCCACCCGGAGTCGGAGGATGAGAAGGCCCCCGCGGATCAGAAGGTCCGGGAGCTGGTGGGCCTGGACCCCATGGCCATCCGCAAGTGCGGCGTGTCCATGGCCTTCGTGCCGGAGGACCGGCTGGGCATGGGCCTTGTGGGCTCCATGGGCATGACCGGCAACATGATGCTGCGGTCCTGGCGCAAGGGCAAGGGCGCCTTCCTCAACCGGAAGGAGCCGGAGACCCTGGCCAACCGGATCTGGAAGGAGCTGGACGTGGTCACCCCCAGCGTCTCCTTCCCTGTCCGAAGGATGTCCGGCGGCAACGTGCAGAAAGTGCTGGTGGGCCGCGAGATCGCCCAGGAGCCCGCCGTGCTGATGACGGCCTACGCCGTCCGGGGCCTGGACATCAATACATCCTACACCATCTACAACCTGCTGACCGAGGAGAAGATGAAGGGCGTGGCAGTGGTCTACGTGGGCGAGGACCTGGACGTGCTGCTGGAGCTGTGCGACCGGATTCTGGTGCTCTGCGGCGGCCAGGTGTCCGGCATCGTGGACGCCCGCACTGCGGACAAACGGCAGCTGGGCACCCTGATGACCCGCGTGGGAGGAGGCAGTGTACATGCGTAATCTTGTCAAGCAGATCCACATCTCCAAGCGCACGGAGCTGCCCTGGTACAAGGCCTGGGCCATCCGCGGCGTCGCCATTCTCCTGGCGCTGGTCGCCTGCGCGCTGGTCACCATGCTGCTGACCGGCGAGAACCCCATCAGTATCTACATCACCATCTTTGAGGGCGCCTTCGGCACGGCCCGCCGCACCTGGATCACCGCCCAGGATCTGGCCATCCTGCTGGGCATCTCTCTGGCTGTGACCCCCGCCTTCAAGATGCGCTTCTGGAACATCGGCGCCGAGGGACAGGTCCTCATCGGCGGTCTGGCCACCGCAGCCTGCATGATCTGTCTCGCGGACACCCTCTCAAACGGCATGGTCATCCTCTGCATGATCCTGGCCAGCGTCCTGGCGGGCGCCCTGTGGGGCTTCCTGCCCGCCTTCTTCAAGGCCAAGTGGAACACCAACGAGACCCTCTTCACCCTGATGATGAACTATATCGCCACCCAGCTGGCGGCCTACTACATCATCGTGTGGGAGGTCCCCAAGGGCTCCGGCAAGATCGGCATCATCAACCAGAGCACGGAGGTGGGCTGGCTGCCCCAGATCGGGAACCAGTACCTGCTGAGCATCGTGGTGGTGGTGATCCTGACCGGCTTTATGTACCTCTACCTCAGCAGGAGCAAGCACGGCTATGAGATCGCCGTGGTGGGCGAGAGCCAGCGTACCGCCAGCTACGCGGGCATCAAGGTGGACCGGGTCATCATCCGCACCATGGTCCTCTCCGGCGCCATCTGCGGCCTCATGGGCCTGCTGCTGGTGGGCAGCATCAACCACACCCTCACCACCACCGTGGTGGACAACCGGGGCTTCACCGCCGTCATGGTCTCCTGGATGGCCAAGTTCAACCCCATCGTGATGGTCTTCACCAGCCTCCTGCTGGTCGTCCTCAGCCGGGGCGCCAGCGAGATCTCCAGCACCTTCGGCCTCAACCACTCCTTCGCCGATATCCTCACCGGCATCATCATCTTCTTCATCATCGGCAGCGAGTTCTTCATCACCTACAGGATCAACCTGCGGAAATCCGTGGAAAAGGAGGCGTGATTCAATGTTTGACCTGGTATCGTTTATCCCGCGGGCCGTCATGCAGGGTATCCCCCTCCTGTACGGAAGCACCGGCGAGATCCTGACGGAGAAATCCGGCAACCTGAACCTGGGCATTCCCGGCGTCATGTATGTGGGCGGCATCTGCGGCGTCATCGGCTCCTTCTTCTACGAACAGGCCGTCCCCGCGGAGTCCATGAACGCCTTCCTGGCCGTGGGCATCCCCATGGCGTGCTCCCTGCTGGGCTCCCTGCTGATGGGGCTGCTGTACAGCTTCCTGACCATCACCCTCCGGGCCAACCAGAACGTCACCGGTCTGGCCCTGACCACCTTCGGCGTGGGTGTGGGCAACTTCTTCGGCGGCTCCCTCATCAAGCTCACCAACAGCGAGGTGCCCTCCATCGCCCTCTCCGCCACCAGCGCCTATTTCAGCAAGTCCCTCCCCTTCGCGGGCAGTCTGGGCTGGTTCGGTCAGGTGTTCCTCTCCTACGGCTTCCTGGCCTACCTGGCGGTGATCATCGCCATCGTGGCCTCCTATATCCTCAAGCGCACCCGGGTGGGCCTGCAGCTGCGGGCGGTGGGCGAGAGTCCCGCCACCGCTGACGCCGCCGGCATCAACGTCACCCGCTACAAGTACACGGCCACCTGCATCGGCAGCATGATCGCGGGGTTGGGCGGTCTCTACTACGTGATGGACTACGCCTGCGGCGTCTGGTCCAACAACGCCTTCGGCGACCGGGGCTGGCTGGCCATCGCGCTGGTCATCTTCACCATCTGGCGGCCCAATGTCAGCATCCTGGCCTCCATCCTCTTCGGCGGCTTCTACATCCTCTACCTCTACATCCCCTCCGGACTGGACCTGTCCGTGAAGGAGCTGTACAAGATGATCCCCTACGTGGTGACGCTGGTGGTCCTTATCATCGTCTCCATGCGGAAAAAGCGGGAGCACCAGCCCCCGGCCAGCCTGGGTCTGCCCTACTTCCGCGAGGAGCGGTAGGGCCCCGGCAAACACACAAAAAAGCCAGCGGAACGGCCTGTAAAGCGACCTCCAGAAGTTAGGCAATATGTTTCAGTAAAAATTCCAAGTAACCGAAAGGGCTTGTTGTCTGTGAATTGCAGGCGGCAAGCCTTTCCGTTTTGTCCCGATTCTGCGGTTATTGTAGGCGTGCAGGTAGGCAACGAGTTCTTGCTTGAAGTGCTCCATAGGCCGGAACTTTTGCAGATAGAGCAATTCACTTTTCAACAGGGCAAAGAAGTTTTCCACCACCGCATTGTCCAAGCCGTTTCCTTTGCGGCTTATGATTTTCCGGATACCCTTCCCTTTAACACCTGCTGGTACTGCTTGTGCTGGTATTGCCATCTCTGATCAGAGTGGAGAACCATTCCTGTCCATCCGATATAGTTTTAAAAGGGTTACTGAGCATAGCCGTCACCATGCTTAAAGCCGGTCATTCAGAGAAAATATCACTCGCCAGATCCCTTTTGGCATAATAAAACACCCCACTTGCTATTCGGCATATCATACCGCCTAACAAATGGGGTGCCGTTCACATCTGCTCTCTTTTCTCTTTCTCAATCGGGGCACTGCGGCCTATGCCGTCCTTCTCAGGGCTTCGGCACCTTCACGATCCAGCCGTAGGGGTCCGTCCGGCGGCCCCACTGGATGCCGGTGAGAGTGTCGTAGAGATCCTGGGCGCAGGGGCCGATCTCACGGTTATTGACCGTAAACTGCCTGTCCTGGTAGGCAAAGCTGCCGATGGGAGAGATCACTGCCGCCGTTCCGCAGCCCCAGGCCTCCTCCATTGTGCCGCTCTCCAGGGAGGCCATCACCTCATCCACGCTGATAAGGCGCTCCTCCACCTCATAGCCCTTGTCCCTGAGCAGCTGAATGCAGGAGCGGCGGGTGATGCCCGGCAGGACGGAGCCGGTAAGGGCGGGGGTGACGATCTTCCCCTTGATCTTGAACATGACGTTCATGCCGCCTACCTCCTCAATGTACTGGCGGTGGACGCCGTCCAGCCACAGCACCTGGTCAAAGCCCCGGCGCTCCGCCTTGGCGGCGGCCCGATTGGCCGCGGCATAGTTGCCGCCGCACTTGGCGTAGCCCGTGCCGCCCCGGACCGCCCGCACGTCGGTATCCTCGATGAGGATATTCACCGGCTTGAGGCCGCCGGAGAGATAGCTGCCCACCGGGGAGAGGAGGATCATCATCCTGGCGCGGGAGATGGCGTGGAGTCCCAGGTCAATGTCCGTACAGAACTCCACGGGGCGGATGTACAGGGATGCCCCCGGCGTCGTGGGCACCCAGTCCTGGTCCAGCTCCACCAGCCGCAGAAGGGCCTTCAGCAGGAAATCCGGGTCGAAGTCCGGCAGCTGGATCCGCTCCGCGCTGTTGCGCATACGCTGCATGTTATCCGCCGGACGGAACAACTGCACAGAGCCGTCGTCGGTCCGATAGGCCTTCAGCCCCTCAAACACCTCCGCGCCGTAATGGAACACGGCGGCGCCGGGGTGAATGGCAATCTCCTCCAGCGGAACGATGGCCGCATCGTGCCAGCCCTGCTGCGGGTCGTAGTCCATGGTAAACATGTGGTCGGTAAATACCGTGCCGAACCCCAGCTTCCGGGGGTCCTCCGGCTTGGGCTGCGGATGCTGCGTCTTCCTGATACGAATCTCCACAAAAGTCACTCCCTTTTACGGCCGGCCTCGCCAGCCTGTTTTCGACATTATACCCCCTTCCTCCCACCCTGGCAATACAAAAACCCCTCCGCAAAGCGGAAAAGTCCCCTTTCCCCCTCCTGCCCAGAGCAGAACCGCTGTTCACCGCCGAGTCTCCGTTTCCTCCGTCCGAAAGGGGCAGAGAAATTTTCTTCCGTTTTTCAATTTTTTTGAAAAACCCTCTTGCATTTTCCAAAACAGTGTGGTATTATAGCAAAGCTGTCTGAGAGGACACGCGCCGTTAGCTCAGCTGGATAGAGCGTCTGGCTACGGACCAGAAGGCCGGGGGTTCGAATCCCTCACGGCGTGCCAC
>CALWYI010000063.1 GCA_944385715.1 uncultured Oscillospiraceae bacterium
GCTTATCCCTTCACCGCGCCCATGGCGATGCCCTGGGTGAAGTACTTCTGGAAGGAGATGAACACCACGATGATGGGGATGGAGGCCAGGGCGGCGCCGGCCATGATGAGGCCGAAGTCCGTGCTCATCTCGCCTTGGAGCTTGGCGATACCGAGGGGCAGGGTCCACACGGTGTCGTCAAGCAGCATGACCAGTTGGAGGAAGTAGTCGTTCCAGGTGTTGACGAAGGTGAAGATGGCCAGCGCGCCGATGCCCGGCTTGATCATGGGCAGCACCACGGTGGTGAAGGTGCGCAGCTCGCCCGCGCCGTCCACCCGGGCGGCCTCCAGGATCTCCGAGGGTATGGTCTCCGAGAACTGCTTCATCAGGAACACGCCGAAGGGCCAGCCTACCGTGGGCAGGATCACCGCCCAGAGGTTGTTATTCAGGCCCAGGAAGGTCATCTCCTGGTTCAGGGGGATGACGATGACCTGTTTGGGCAGGGCCATGGCGCAGATGATGATGGTGAAGAGGATGCCCTGGCCGATGAAGCGCTTCTTGCCCAGGGCGTAGCCCGCCAGGGAGGCGGTCAGGCAGGTGAGGATGGTGGCCATGGCGGAGATGAACACGATGTTGAACAGCCACTGGAAGGCGGGGTGCTCAAACAGCCGCAGATAGTTGTCCACCGTGGGCTCCTGGGGGAACCAGATGATCTCTCTGGCGTTGATCTCAATGGTATTTTTGAAGGAACCGGTGACGATCCAGTACAGGGGGAACAGGAAGAAGACCGTCAGCAGCACCAGGATAACGACGACAAACACCTTGTAGCCGGTGGAAGTGCCGGTCAGGTCGGTGTTGGCGCCTTTTTTCTTCACAGTCATAGCGTTCGCACTCATCTTTTTCTCCCCCTCCTTTAGTTGTCCGTCTTCGCCAGCTTGAACTGGAGCGCGGAGAAAACGGCGATGATGATGGCCAGGATGACGCCGATGGCGTTGGCGTAGCCCAGGTCGTTGAGCCGGTAGGCGGTGTCGTAGACCTGGTACATGATGGTCATAGTGGAGTTGGACGGTCCGCCCTTGGTCAGCAGCTGGATCAGGGCGAAGCACTGGAAGGAGTTGATGGTGGTGATGACCAGCACGTACAGGGTGGTGGGCATCAGGGAGGGCCACGTCACCTTCCAGAACACCTGGAGCTTGGTGGCGCCGTCCACCTGGGCGGCCTCCAGGATGGAGGTGTCCACGTTGCCCAGGGCCGCCACATACAGCACGATGGGCTGGCCGATGGAGGTGGTGAACAGGATCAGGATGATGAACCAGATGGCGGTGCTGGCGTTGCCCAGCCAGTCAAAGCCGTTGGTGCCGGTAATGAAGTTGAGCACGCCGTTGTAGGGGTGGAGAATCCACTTCCACACCACGGTGATGGCCACCGAGCCGGTGACCACCGGCAGGTAGAACACGCAGCGGAAGAGGGACCGGGAGAAGGGGTGCATCTTATAGATGGCGGAGCCCACCCACAGGGAGAAGGCGGTGACGGTGGGCACGGCCACCAACACGATGAGCACCGTATTCAGGAAGCCACGGTGGAAGATGGGGTCAGCAAACAGCTTGATGTAGTTGTTCAGCCCGGCGAAGCCCTTCACGCCGCCCAGGCTGTAGTCCAGGAAGCTGTAGATCACGCAGATGAACATGGGGACGACCACGAAGGCCACGAAGAAGAGCAGGCTGGGCAGCAGGAAGAGGTAAGCCGCCCTGGTCTCCTGCATGACCAGGACCCGACTCCGGCCGGCGGCGTCGGGCTTTCCCGCCTTTTTGGGCTTTTTCTCGGCGGTCAGGGTATTTTGCGCCATAAATCGTTCCTCCTCATTTCTCAAAAATCATCCTTGCCCCGCAGAGGAGCGGAGGAAAAGAGCCGTGCCCGCCCCCTCTCCAGGGAGCGGGCACGGCATCGCGGGGGTCATTGTCAAACGATCCGGAAAGTGTGCGCTATGTATCAGCCCATGTTGGCGTTGGCCGCCGCGACATAGGCGTCGGTGGCAGTCTGCACGTCGGCGCCGTTGAGCATGATATCCTGGAGCAGAGGCCACCACAGGGCGCGCTGCTCAGTCCAGCCGCCGGTGAGGGCGTAGGACCGGCCCAGGTACTCGTTGGTCATCAGGGAGAAGGGAGCGCGGATGTCGGCGTCCTCAGCGTCAGCGTAGACATCGCCCCAGTCGGAGTGGACAGGCAGGAAGCCGGTGGTCTTGGCAACCTCGACGCCCACGGTCTTGTCGTTGCAGACGAAGTCCACGAACTTCTTGGCGGCGTCGACGCGGGCCTCATCCTTGTTGTCAAAGACACCAAAGCCGTAAGGACCGGCCATCTCCTCCTCGGGCACACCGTCGTCGGAGGGGAACGCCACGGCGTAGGGGGTGAACTGGGTCTGGGAGGCGTACTGGGCGTAGTTGGAGTAGTTCCAGCAGAAGGTGACAGCGCAGGTCTGGTTGGCGAAGGCCTGGAGCTCGTCGGCGGCGGCGAAGCTGGCGTTGGCGGCTAGGGAGCCGTCGGCCACCATGCTCTGCAGCAGGGTCAGGGCCTTGACGTTGTTGGCGCTGTTGGCGTTGTAGGAGGAGCCGTCCTCGGTGACGAAGTAGTCGGAGTACAGGTTGTTCACCAGCTGGCGGGTACCCTGGTCGCCGCCCTGGGCGCCGCAGTAGATGATGCCGGGCACGGCCACGTTGACGGTGCCGTCGGCAATGGCGTCGCGGATGGCGGCCATGGCGGCCACGAAGCCGTCGGTGGTCCAGGTGCGGGTCTCGTCGTCGATGTACTGCAGGGCGCCGGCGGCCTCAAAGACCTCGTAGTTGATGCCCATGCAGTGGGCGGCGGCGCTCACGGGGAACATGTAGTAGGCGCCGTCCAGCTGGGACACGCTGGCAAGGCCCTCAGCAATGTCGCTGCCGCTGGCCTCCCACAGGTCGGACAGGTCCACCATCAGGCCCTCGCGGGCGTAGTTGCCGACGATGCGCTCGGGGCCCTCGAAGATGACGTCGGGGGCGTTGCCGCCGCTGATGGCGGTGGTCAGCTGCTGGTCGCCGCCCTGATAGTTGATGGGCGTGACCTTGACGGTGATGTTGGGATACTTCTCATTGAACGCGGCAATGATCTCATCCCAGTTGGCAGCCTCGGTGAAGCCGCCGATGTTGAAGGACCACAGGGCGATCTCCACGGCATCGCCGGAGGTGTCGCCGCCGGTGGTGTCCTCGGTCTGGTTGTTGGCGGTGTTGTTGGCTGCGTTGTTCGCAGCGTTGTTGCCGCCGCCGGAGCAGGCTACCAGGCCCAGGGCCATCACCAGCACCAGCAGAAGCGCAAGAAACTTCTTCATATCATTTCCTCCTTTTTGATGAAAAGCCCGGATCACACTCCGGGCTCGTATGGTTAAATTGTATAAGATAAAGAAGGAAATGTCAACTAAAATAAAAATAATTTCGAAAATTTGTGTGAAACACCAGTTTTAATAAAAATTTTTATATCAATTGCCCAAATCCTCCTCCTCCTCTTCCAGCGCCTCCGCCGCCTCCTCTTCCGGCGCGTAGCGGCGGAAGACCCGCTCCATGAGGAAGGAGTGGGCCAGGGCGGTGAGGGCCGGCAGGAAGAACACCGGCAGCAGGAAGCGCACGCACAGCCCCAGGGACAGGGCCGCCACCGCCGTCACCGCCAGGGTGGTGGGCAGGTGGACCATCGTCAGGGAGGCGGCGGTGCGGAAAAGGCCCCCCAGGGAGAAGGTGAACCGCCCCAGCAGGGGAAACACCCACAGGCCGATGCCCACCGGCAGCAGCAGCAGGATGGTATAGGCCGCCAGCAGGACCAGACCGCCGGAGAACTCCCCGGCCATCACGGCCAGCACGTCCCAGCAGATGTACAGCAGCACCGCCAGGGGGACCAGAATCAGGGAGGCCAGGATGCCCTGGCGGAGGTTCTGCCGGAAGGAGCGGAGGAAGCCCCGGATGGCCCCCACCTCCCAGTGGCGCACGTACTGGCTCGCGGAGAAGTACAGCGCGGCGGTGGCCGGTCCGATGGTCACCACCGGCAGGCACGCGATCACCCACATCAGGGACAGGCAGCACACGTCGGCGATGGCGCTGACGGTGCGCCACAGATCGTTTTTCGGGTCAAATATGCCGGCCATGCCTGCTCCTCCTCACTTTCCGATCATTCCGATCACACGCACTTCTGGGTCAGGGCCTTGCCCACGGACTGGCGGCAGGCCTCCGCCTCCTGGTGGTTCTGCCGGCAGTACTCGCTGAAGAGCACATCCACGGCGTACATCTGGGCCACGATGGCGGCGATGGAGCCGAACTGCAAAGGCAGCTCGTTGGGCCCGCACAGGAGCACCGTGTCCGCAAAGCCGCTGGCCGGCGCGTTGAGGAACCGGGTCACCAGGATCATTTTGGCCCCCCGGGAGGCGATGAGCTCCGCCGCCTCCAGCAGCTCGTGGGTGGCGCCGGTGTAGGAGAAGTAGAGCACCACGTCGTCCTGGGACAGGGTGGAGAGCACCACCGTCTGCAGGTGGGAGTCCTGGGCGGTCTTGAACTTGGGGGAGGCGGTGGAGAACTGGGCCCAGGCGGCGGTGGCCACGATGGAGTGGTTCCCCTGGCCCAGGCACACCACCTGCCGGGCGTTGGTGATGAGCTCCGCCGCCCGGCGCACCGCCCCCTCCTGCAGCATGTGGTAGGCCTTGCTGAGGGCGTCCTGGTTGGTGTTGTAGACCTTGTCCATGACGGTGGAGATGCTGTCGTCCAGCAGGATCTCCTCGTTGGCCATGCTGGAGGGGGCCCGGTTCCCGGCAATGAGGGCCGCCTTGGCCAGCTCCAGCTTGAAGTCGTTGAACCCCGCCAGCTTCAGCTTGCGGCAGAACACGGATATGGTAGACACCGCCACGTCGCAGGCGGTGCTCAGATCCGTGATGCTGATGTACTGGGTCTCCTTCTGGTGCTCCAGCACGTAGTCCACGATTTTCTTTTCAGACTTTGTAAAATTTTCGTATTCCTGCAGCATCAGCGCAACCACGTTTTTTCCCACATTGACCTCCTCGGAACCGGCGCTATTTCCCCCTTCTCCGGGGAAATCCTGTTATAATACCAATAAAACTATAATACACCGCCGCCGGTTTTGCAACAGATTTACCGAAAATTTTTCGTTTTTGAAAAAATTTCTGTTTTTTAACCAGTATTTTTACGACAGCCCGCCAACCCCTCCGCATGGACAAACTAACCACAGGAGGCAAAAAAAGGGCCGGGGATGCCCTCCCCGGCCCCGCTGGGTCCCCGTTTCGCTCCGGTCTCAGCTCCTGCCGCCCCGGTACAGGGACTCCAGGATGTCCACGCACCGCTCGATCCCCACCACACCGCTGTTGAGGGTGACGTGGTAGTTCTGGCACATGCCCCACTCCCGGTGGGTGAAGTGCTTGTAGTTGACCCGGCGCCTCGCGTCCTTGTCCTTCAGCCGTTTCTCCGGGCTGTTCTCCGACTCGCCGTACAGCCGCACGATCCGGTCCGCCCGGAAGTCCATGTCCGCGTGGATGAAGGCGTGGAGGCAGTCCTTCCGGTCCTTGAGGATGTAGTCGGCGCACCGGCCCACGATGACGCAGGGCTCCTTCTCCGCCAGGCGGAGGATCACCTCCCGCTGGATGGTCCAGAGGAAGTCCGTGGCGTTGAGTCCGTTCATCACCCCCGGCGTGCCCGCCCCCTGGTCCAGGAGCCAGGCCAGGCGGCTGCCCTTGCCGGCAAACTCCCCCCGCTCCTCCACGAATCCGGGATCAAAGCCCGTCTCCAGGGACACCTGCTTGACCAGTTCCTTGTCGTAGTAGGCCACCCCCAGCCGCCGGGCCAGGGTCTTGCCGATGGTCCGCCCGCCGCTGCCGAACTCCCGGCTGATGGTGACAATTCTGATCTCCTCCATAGTACGGCCCTCCTTTTCTCCGCCGCCCGCAGGCGGCGGAAAGCGCCCGGTTTGCCCGTTTTCCTTCTATATTAATTGTATGCCCCGGGGAAAAATTTGTCAAAGGGTGTTTTCTTTTCCATATCCCCTTGGTATTTGCGGCAAACCGTGGTATACTGTGTAGTTGCCTATCACTCTGATTCCAAGGGAGACCCTGTCGCTATGGCAAAACACGTCCGGAAAAAGCGGTCCGCCGGCCGCCGTATCCTGGTTTTTCTGCTGCTGGTGCTCTTCTGCGCCGGCTTTTTCCGGTGGAGCAACCGCTCCCTCCAGGTGGAGCGCTTCACCTTTACCTCCTCCCGGCTGCCCCAGGGCTTCGACGGCTGCACCATCGTGGTGCTGGCCGACCTCCACGGGGCGGTATTTGGAAAGGACAATCAGCGGCTGCTGGACACCGTCTCGGACCAGGCGCCGGACATGATCCTCCTGGCGGGGGACCTGCTGGACCGCATCCGGGAGACCCCCCACAGCTACGCCGTGGACCTGGGGCGGCGGCTGAGCGCCATCGCTCCCACCTACTTTGTCACCGGCAACCACGAGTGGGCCCTGCCGGACGTACCGGAGCTGAAGGACGGTCTGGAGGCCGCGGGGGTGACGGTGCTGGATAACCGCTTCGTCACCCTGGACCGGGGCGGGGACCAGATCCTCCTGGCGGGGGTGGACGACCCCAACGGCTACGCCGACCAGAAGACTCCGGAGGAGCTGGCCCAGGAGGTCCGCTCCGCCTGGGGGGACGGTTTCTGGATCCTCCTGGCCCACCGCAACAACCTCTTTCCCCGGCAGTACAGCCTGCTGGGGGCGGACCTGGTCATCGCCGGCCACGGCCACGGCGGCATGATCCGCCTGCCCTTCACCGACGGTCTCATCAGCGTGGAGCGGACCCTCTTCCCCTCCTACACCGCCGGGTTCTATGAGGAGAACGGCAGCACCGCCCTCATCTCCCGGGGCCTGGGGAACTCCGGTCCCAGCTTCCGGCTGTTCAACCGGCCCCAGATCGCGGTTCTGACCCTGACGCGGGGCTGAGCTATCTATTTCTGCCGCGAGGACAGGATATATAATAATGAGAGAATTTGACGCGGGACAATATGATATCGCCGTCATCGGGGCGGGCCACGCCGGCATCGAGGCGGCCCTGGCCGCCGCCCGGCTGGGGATGCGGACCATCTGCTTTACCATCAACCTGGACGCGGTGGGGAACATGCCCTGCAACCCCGCCATCGGCGGCACCGGCAAGGGCCACCTGGTCCGGGAGCTGGACGCCCTGGGGGGCGAGATGGGGAAGGCCGCCGACAAGGCCTGCATCCAGTACCGGCTCCTCAACCGGGGCAAGGGCCCCGCGGTCCACAGCCTCCGGGCCCAGGCGGACCGGCGGCTGTACCAGCAGGTGATGAAGCACGCTCTGGAGCGCCAGGAGCACCTGACGGTCCGCCAGGGGGAAGTGACGGAGATCCGCCTCACCGGCGGCGCGGTGAGCCATGTGGTCCTCCACACCGGGGCGGTGTTCGCCGTAAAGGCGGCCGTCGTCTGCTCCGGCACCTACCTGAGCGGCCGCACCATCGTGGGGGAGTGCGTCCGGGAGGGGGGCCCCGACGGTATGTTCGCCGCCACCGCCCTCACCGGCTGCCTCCTGCGCTTGGGCCTGGGGCTCCGGCGGTTCAAGACCGGCACGCCCCCCCGGGTCAACGCCCGGACGGTGGACTTTACCAAAATGGAGCTCCAGGAGGGGGACAGCAAGACCATGCCCTTCTCCTTCACCACGGCGGACAAGCCGGTGAACCGGGCGGTGTGTTACCTCACCTATACCAATGAGAACACCCACCGGATCATCCGGGAAAATCTGGACCGCTCCCCCATGCACAGCGGGGTCATCGAGGGGGTGGGGCCCCGGTACTGCCCCTCCATCGAGGCCAAGATCACCCGCTTTCCCGACAAGCCCCGGCACCAGCTCTTCATCGAGCCCATGGGCCTTGACACCGAGGAGCTCTACATCCAGGGCTTCTCCTCCGCCCTGCCGGAGGAGGTCCAGTGGGAGATGCTCCACACCATCGCAGGCCTTGAGCACGCGGAGATCATGCGGCCCGCCTACGCCATTGAGTACGACTGCGTGGACCCCCTGGAGCTCAAGCCCACCCTGGAGACGAAAAAAGTCCCCGGTCTCTACGGCGCGGGCCAGTTCTGCGGCTCCTCGGGCTACGAGGAGGCGGCGGTCCAGGGCTTCGCGGCGGGGGTCAACGCCGCCCGGAAGCTCAAGGGCCAATCCCCCTTTGTCCTCACCCGCAGCCAGTCCTACATCGGCACCCTCATCGACGACCTGGTGACCAAGGGCACCGACGAACCCTACCGGATGATGACCAGCCGCAGCGAGTACCGGCTGCTGCTGCGCCAGGACAACGCCGACCAGCGGCTCACCGCCATCGGCCATGAGCTGGGGCTGGTCAGCGATGAGCGGCTGGCGGAGGTGGAGGCCAAGTATGAGGCCGTCCGTCGGGAGGTCCGGCGGCTCATGGGCAAGGGGCTGCCCCCCACGGCGGAGCTCAACCGTTTTCTGGAGAGCCGGGGCACCACCCCGGTCAGCGACGGGGCCCCTATGATCGCCCTCCTCCGCCGCCCGGAGATCCACTACGCCGACCTCCGGCAGTTCGACCCGGAGATGCCGGACCTGCCGCCGGAGACGGCGGAGCAGGTGGAGATCTCCGTCAAGTATGAAGGCTATATCCAGCGCCAGCTCCAGGAGGTGGAGGACTTCCGCAAGCTGGAGAGCCGGGGCATTCCCCCCGGCATCGACTACGGGAGTATCCAGGGCCTCCGACTGGAGGCCAGGGAGAAGCTCTCCGCCGTACAGCCCTTGAATCTGGGCCAGGCCAGCCGGATCTCCGGGGTCAGCCCCGCCGATGTGGCGGCGCTGATGATCTTTCTGGAACGGGGCTGAGGTCGGCCCCGGGCCCCGGGTGCATCCGAAGCCAGCCGCTTCGGACTTTGGCTCCCGGGCCTCCCCGGCCCGGACCCGGGGTGCTTGCTCATGGGGGCTATGCGCCCCCATACCCCGCAGTTCACTTTTGGACGCCCAAAAGTGAACCGAAAAGGCGCCAGCCCCCTTCGGGCTGGACCCCCGCTTTTGCCTAATCGGACGCTATCAGATTTGCTGCTGCGCAGCCACTGAAATACCTTTCTTGGGCATCTGATCTCCCGCCCGGTTGCGCGTCCGGCTTCGGCTGTCGCCCTGTCCTCATTTGATTCCGCCGCGGGCGGGGTTAGCGGATAGGGGCCTACGGGCTTAAAGGGATAGGCGAATCTGGTTTTCTATGTCGGACTACCTGCGCCTGCTGGGAATGCTTCTGCTCCCGTTCACAAAATAGGAAACGGCCATCGACTCGAGGGGCGACAGCCGAAGTCCGTAAAGCGCCGCACCAATTACGAAGGACAATTGGAAATTCAGTGGCAACTGGGTATCGCCTCTGATACCGACCGATTAGACAAAAACGGGGTCCGGGGTGCCCCCGGCGGCGTTTTGGTTACTTTGCCGCCGAGGGCAAAGTAACCCGTGCCGGAGCACGGAATACCTCAACTGCCTGAAAGGCAACTAAATCTATATCCGCGGCAGGAGCCGTCAGAACTCGTCAAATTTAAAAACTATTTGTAGTATTATAATAAAATATTACAATTTATAATCAAAAATCCCCCTCTGCCCCGGGCGGGGCAGCCCCCCGCCGGGGGCAACCGGCGGCCAAACCAACACCAAGGAGTGACCAACATTATGCGCATGTTTCTCGCCATCGTGGTCTGCAAGCTGCTGCGCTTCATCGGCAAGCTGGTGGGCAAGGGCAGCAGCCTGCCGGGCCAGTACGCCCTCAAGCTCTGCCCCGACGTCCTGGGCCGGGTGAATCTGCCCCCCTACATCATCGCCGTCACCGGCTCCAACGGCAAGACCTCCACCGTGGAGATGATCGCCTCCATCCTCCGTGCCGCCGGGAAGGACGTGGTGTACAACGCCGAAGGCTCCAACCAGATCGAAGGCGTCACCACCCTGATCCTCTCCCGCAGCACCCTGGGGGGAAAGGTGAAGGGGGACGTGCTGCTGCTGGAGAGCGATGAGCGCTACGCCCGCCTCAGCTTCCGCCACTTCCACCCCACCCACTTCGTCATCAC
>CALWYI010000064.1 GCA_944385715.1 uncultured Oscillospiraceae bacterium
GCGGTCGTGGCGCTTATACTGGTGATCCAGCGGTTCTACAAAGGTATTTGGGGGAATGAGGGCTACCTGCTCCATCCCCTGCCGGTGTGCTCCTGGCAGATCCTGCTGTCCAAGCTAATCGCCGCCGGCTCCATGCTCTTTCTCAGCATCCTGGTGGGCATTGGGTCCGTTTTCCTGCTCCTGCCCCTCAGCGATCCCCGCTTTGAACCCTTGGCCCGCAGCTTCCAGGCCCTGTCTGAGTCCCTCAGCGGCTGGCCCCTCCTGACGCTGCTGCTGTCCATGCTCAGCGATATTGTCCGCAGCTGCCTGCTGTTGTATCTATCTATGGCCGTGGGCCACCTCTTTGCCCGGCGGCAGGCAATGATGAGCGTGGTCGCCTTTCTGGCGCTGTCGTTCCTCTCCAATCTGCTGCTGAACCTTCTCACCGGACTCCTGGTGCCAGAGGCGGATCTGTCCCTGGCTTTTGGGACCATCAGCGGCGACGTGGGGCCCGCTGCGGTAGTCCTGCCGGAAAACATAACTTTGTCCCAGATCACGACCGGTCTGATCTCCCTGGCATTTTCTGCCGTGTATTTCATCTCCACCGCCTGGATACTGGAGAAGAAACTGAATCTGGAATAGAGCCGCAAAAAACTGCCGTGGGACAAGGCATACCTTGTCCCACGGCTGCATATGCTTCAGCGGTGATGTGAATTGAAACGATGGCTGCTGATCCTATGCGCCCTGGGCTACGCCATTCTGCTGGCGGCGCGGCCCCAGGAGGCCTCCGCCGCCGTGGCGGAGGCCCTGAACCTGTGTCTCACCCGGGTGATCCCCTCCCTCTTCCCCTTCCTGGCGGTGACGGCCCTGCTGCTGCGGCTGGGCATGGCCAGCTGGCTCCAGGGGATCTTCGCCCCCGTCATGCGGCCTCTGACAGGGCTTCCCGGCGTGTGCGCCGCCCCGGTGCTCATGGGCCTGCTGGGGGGCTATCCCGCCGGAGCCAAGGCCGCCGCGGAACTGTGTGAGGACGGTCTCATTACCCGCCAGGAGGCGGAATTGCTGCTGGGCTTTTGCAACAACTGCGGCTGTGCCTTCCTCTACGCCTACATCGGCGTGGGGATGCTGGGAAGTCCCCGGGCGGGGCTGTGGCTTATCGCTGTCCACACACTCTCCGCCCTCCTCTCCGGCGCGGTCCTCTGCCGGCTGGCGCGGGACCGGGGCCGCCCCTCTCTGCCCTGCTCCCTGCCGGAAAAGCCCCTGACCCTCTCCGCCGCCCTCTCCGTCTCGGTTCGGAGCGCGGCGGCGGCCATGGCCAACATCTGCGCCTTCGTGGTGCTCTTCCGCACCCTGGCGGACCTGCTGCCAGGGGACCTGCCCGCCTGGGCTCTGGGGGTTCTGGAGCTGGTGTCCGGGGCCTCGGTCCTGGCGCCGGGGGCCGCCGGATTCGTCTCCGCCGCGGTGATCGCCGCCTGGGGCGGGCTGTGCGTCCACTGCCAGACCCTGTCCGTGATCGGGGACCTCTCCCCCCGGTGGCACTGGGCGGGGAAGGCCCTCCAGGCCCTCTTCTCCCTGTTCCTGGCGGGGGCCGCCGCCCTCTTTCTGTACCGGTGATCCGCGCAACAAGACAAGAACGCCGCCCGGCTTTGCCGGGCGGCGTTCTTGTCTGTGGTTTCCGGGGATTTACCGCTGGCCCTTGTCGTAGGGGATACCCTCGGCCTTGGGGGCCCGGGACTTCTTGGAGGTGAAGGCCAGGACGATCAAGGTGATGAGGTAGGGCAGCATGCGGTAGAAGTGGGGGCTGATGCCGATCTCCGCCAGGAGGAACACGCCGTCGCCGTTGATGTCGATGCTGGAGTAGGCGGCGGCAATGCACTTGAACAGGCCGAAGAGCAGGGACGCCCCGGCAATATTCAAAGGCTTCCAGTTGCCGAAGATCATAACCGCCAGGGCCAGGAAGCCGAAGCCCGCCACGTCGCCGGTGGAGGCGCAGTTGGCGGTGGTCAGGGCGTAGACAAAGCCGCCCATGCCCGCCAGGGCCCCGGAGATGGTGGTGCCGATGTAGCGCATCTTGTACACATTGATGCCCAGGGAGTCCGCCGCCTGGGGATTCTCGCCGCAGGAGCGCAGCCGCAGGCCGAAGCGGGTCTTGTAGAGGATGATGGACAAGATCACGAACAGCAGGATACAGATGTAGGTGGCGAGATACACCTTGTCGATAAAGGTGGAGCCCAGAAAGCCCATCTCATCGTTGCGGCCATAGCCAAAGAGGCTCTTCTTGATCATGAACCAGCTGGCCGCGTCGCCGCTGTACATCTGCAGGGTGTTCTGGTTGGCGATGATGCGGATGAGGAAGAGGACCAGAGCGGGGGCCATCAGGTTCAGGGCCGTGCCGCCGATGGTCTGGTCCGCCTTCAGGTTCACGGAGGCGAAGGACAGCAGCAGGGAGAAGATGGCGCCCATAACGGCGGCCGCCAGCATGGCCAGCAGCTCAAAGCCCTGGAGGGCCACCCAGTCTCCGGCGGCCTTTGCCGCGTCGAAGGTACCCGCCTGCTGGGTCAGGTTCACAAAGAGCACGCCCACGAAGGCGCCGAAGATCATGATACCTTCCAGAGCCAGGTTGATGATACCGCTGCGCTCAGCGTACACGCCGGCCAGCGCCACGATCATCAGGGGGATCGCATAGATGAGGGTCTGCTGGATCAGGAACGTCATGCGCTCTCGCCTCCTTTCTCCGTATGTACGGCGTCTGCCGCTTTTTCCGGGGCGCTCTCCGTGGTCCCGGCAGCCGTCCTGTTCCGCTTGCTGCGCTTGGTCAGCAGCATCTTGATCACCAGGGAGAAGGCGCTGAGGTAGACGATCACGGAGATGATCACGTCGGTGATGTACTCGTTGTAGGCGGTCAGGTTGGTCAGCTGCAGGCCCACGATGTCCAGCATGGACATGAAGCAGCCGGTGAAGATGACGCCGATGGGGTGGTTCACCGCCAGCAGGGCCACCGGGATGCCGTTGAAGCCCGTGGCCGGCAGGGACTGGTAGGTGGACCAGAAGAACTCCGTATTGCCGGAGAGGTAGTAGAGCGAGGCCGCAATGCCGGACAGCGCACCGGCAATGGCCATGGAGAGGACGATGTTGCGCTTGTCGTTGATACCGGCGTACCGGGCGGCGTGGCGGTTGCTGCCGCAGGCCTTGAGCTCATATCCCAGGGTGGTCTTGGTCATGAGGATGTACACCAGTACCGCCAGAACGATGGCTATGATAATGCCGCCGTTGACCTGGGAGTTGGGGAAAATCAGATCCAGGCCCAGCTTGGAGGTGGCCACGCCGTTATAGGAGGTCTTGTAGATGTAGGCGCTCTTGGTGTTCTCCACCAGGTTGCGGTACTGGCTTCCGTCAAAGGCCCATGTCACAAGGTTGGCGGCGATCCAGTTGGTCATGATGCAGGCCAGCACCTCGTTGATGTTGAGGAACGCCTTGAGCATGCCGGGGATAGCGCCCCAGAGGGCGCCCGCCAGGGCTCCGCCCAGGAAGGCCAGCAGCCACACCAGGCCCGCCGGCACCGTCTCCGTGGGGATGCCCAGGGCGATCATCAGGGAAGCGGCGGTCCCCATGAGGTACTGGCCGGGGGCGCCGATGTTGAAAAGGCCCGTCTTGAAGGCCACCGCCACGGAGAGACCGGTCATAATGAGGGGCGTGGCCCGGAAGAGCATATTGCCGATAGACGTGGGGTTAAAGCCCCAGGTCAGGGTTCCGGACGCGCTGCGCCCGGTGCTGAACAGCCCGCCGAACACCAGACGGATGCCGTCCCAGGCGCTGGCAAGGCTCAGGCCGCTGTTGAAAAGGCCCATTGCGAGGATCAAAAGGCTTCCCACCAGCATGCCGATCACAATGGAGATCACGGACGCCAGGACAGACCGGGCGCCCTCCCGCTCCAGCAGATTGGTTCCGCGACGTTTCATGAGCGCTCAGCCTCCTTTCCCATACGCTTGGCGCCGGCCATATAGAGGCCCAGCTCCTGGACGGTGGTAGTCCTGGGGTCCAGCTCGCCTACGATCTCCCCCTCGTACATCACCAGAATCCGGTCGCTTAGGCTCATGACCTCATCCAGCTCCAGGGAGACGAGAAGCACCGCTTTCCCCTTGTCCCGCTCCGCCACCAGCTGGCTGTGGATGTACTCGATGGCGCCCACGTCCAGGCCCCGGGTGGGCTGCACCGCCACGATCAGCGGCAGGTCACGGTCCACCTCCCGGGCGATGATGGCCTTCTGCTGGTTGCCGCCGGACATGCTCCGGGCCACGGTTATGGGGCCCTGTCCGCTGCGGACGTCGTACTGCTCGATAAGCTGCTGGGCGTACTGCCGTACCGCCCCCTGGTTGATAAAGCCCATGTGCTGGAACCGGGGCTCCCGGTACTTCTGGAGCACCAGATTCTGCTCCAGGGTGAAGTCCAGAATCAGGCCGTGCTTATGGCGGTCCTCCGGAATATGGCTCATGTTCTCCCCCCGGCGGCGGATGGAGGCATGGGAGATATCCCTGCCGCAGAGGGTGACCTTGCCGTGGGAGGCCTTTTCCAGGCCCGTCAGGCCGTACACCAGCTCCGACTGGCCGTTGCCGTCGATACCGGCGATGCAGAGGATCTCCCCCGCCCGGGCCGCGAAGCTGACGCGGTTCACGGCGTTGCGCTTGTGGAGATGGGAGGGAACAGTGAGCTCCTCCACGCTCAGCACCACTTCGCCGGGCTGGGCCGGGTCCTTCACCACCTCCAGCTGCACCGGGCGGCCCACCATCATGTTGGACAGGGCCTGCTTGTCGGTATCCTTGGTGTCCACGGTGCCCACATACTTGCCCTTGCGCAGCACGGTGACCCGGTCGGACACGGCCATGATCTCGTTGAGCTTGTGGGAGATGAACAGGATGCTCTTGCCCTCCTTGGCAAACTCCCGCATGATGTCCATGAGTTCGTCGATCTCCTGGGGCGTCAGCACAGCGGTGGGCTCGTCAAAGATGAGGATCTCGTTGTCCCGGTAGAGCATTTTGAGGATCTCCACCCGCTGCTGCATGCCCACGGTGATATCCTCTACCTTGGCGTCCAGATCCACCTTCAGGCCGTAGCGCTCGGAGAGGGCCTGGACCTTCTTCCGGGCCTCCTGCTTCTGGAGAAAGCCCAGCTTGGTGGTTTCCGCGCCCAGAATGATGTTGTCCAGCACCGTGAAGACGTCGATGAGCTTGAAGTGCTGGTGGACCATGCCGATGCCCAGGGCCGTGGCGTCGTTGGGATCGTTGATCTTCACCACCTGTCCGTTTTTGCGGATCTCCCCCTTCTCCGGCTGATAGAGACCGAACAGCACGCTCATCAGTGTGGACTTGCCCGCGCCGTTTTCACCCAGCAGCGCATGGATCTCTCCCCGCCGCAGCTGCAGGGTAATGTCGTCGTTGGCTATGATGCCTGGGAATTCCTTCGTAATATGGAGCATCTCGATGATATTTTCAGCTTGCATAGTTCACCGCCCATTCCTCCTAACCATAATACTGCATATTCAATATTATAGCGTAACCGGCAGGGATTGGCAAGAAATTTGTCGGTTTGACCAAACAAAAAGAGGGGGAAAGGCATGTGCCTTTCCCCCTCTTGGAAAGTATGTAGCTATATCTATCAGATAATGTTCAGGGTCAGGTTGGAGTAGCTCTGCTCCAGGTTGGCCTCGTAGTCGGCGTCGATCACCAGATCGCCGTTGAGGACCTTCTGATACAGCTCGTTGTACTGGTCCACGGTGAAGGTCTCAAAGCGCCAGGACTCGTCAGCGGTGGGCAGGCCCACAGCGTCATCCTTGACACCCAGAGAGGTGCCCACGCCGCCGATGTCGGCGAAGGTACCGTCATAGACGTGACCCACAGCCCACTGCACGGCGCTGGCCAGGCCCTTCATGGCGGAGGTGATGACGGCGTCGGACTCAGCGGACTGGTCCACGTCAACGCCTACCACATAGCCGTCATTGGCGGAAGCGGCAGCGGAGATGGACTGGAACATGGAGCCGCCGCAGGCGAAGATGATCTCAGTACCGTTCTGGTACCAGCCGCTGGCCATGGTCTGCAGCTCGGGGGATGCGGAGAAGCTGGCGCCGTACTCCCAGGAGTAGTTGACCTCAACGTTGGTGCCCAGCTCAGCAGCAGCGGCGTTGGCGCCCTGGACAAAGCCGTAACCGAAGCGGCAGCAAGCGGGGTTGTCGCCGCCGCCGCCGCCGGAGAAGCCCAGCTTGGTGAAGCCGTCCATCACAACGGCGTAACCGGCGAAGTAACCGGCCTGCTCCTCCTGGAAGGAGATACCAGCCACGTTGGTCAGGGTGTTGCCGGCCTCGTCAGCAACAGGGTAACCATCAATGAAGATGAAGGGCACATCGGGATAGTCGGCAGCAGCGCGCTTGAGTGCAGCCTCCTGCATGAAGCCGGCGCACACGACCACCTCAGCGCCGCCCTCTACAGCGGCCTTCATGGCGTCATAGCGGTCATCGTCGGTAGCCTCGTTGCCGTTGGCGGGCTGATAGTACTTGTAGCTCAGGCCGTTGTTGTAGGCGTAGAGCTTGACGCCGTCGTAGGTGCCCTGGTTGAAGGACTTGTCCTTCAACTGGCCCACGTCGGTGATGAAGGCCACCTGGTACTTGCCATCCTCGCTGGTCATGTTATCGGGGATGTCATCAGCGGAGGTGACGGTGGTGGCGTCGCCGGCGGTATCATCCGCGGTGTCGTTGGTGGTATCGTTGGTGGTATCGTTGGTGGTGTCGTTGGTCGTGTTGTTGGCGGTGTTTCCGCCGTTGTCGGCGGTGTTGTTGCCGCCGTTGCCGCCGCAGGCTACCAGAGCAAGCGCCATGGTCATCGCCAGCAGCAAAGCCAGTAACTTCTTCATAAATCAATCTGCCTTTCTATAAATTTTTCCCGCTTGGCCCGGCTGCAAAGAGACGTCCCGGGGAGGGCCCTCCCCGGCCGGACGGATTCCACCCGTCCGCGTTCCCGGGCTTTCGCGTAGCTGTATTATACGACATCACTGAAAAGAAAGCAACCAGAAAACAGGGAGAATCCTACAGTTACCTGCCGTTATTTTGAAAATTTTCTGTGAACCTGAGACAAAAGCGCAGGGGCCTGGCGCACAATTCCCCCGGGAGCGCCCTATTTCTCCGCCATGGCCACGGCGGTCTCCAGGGCGATGCGCATCATGGTGGTGAAGGTGGTCTGCCGCTCCTCGGCGGAGAGCTCCTCCCCGGTGACCAGGCTGTCGGAGATGGAGCAGATGGCCAGGGCCCGCTTGCCCAGGCGGGCGGCGGTGAGGTAGAGCCCCGCGGCCTCCATCTCCACCGCCAGCACTCCCATCTCCCCCCACTTCATGGTGGAACCGGAGGCGTCGTAGAAGTTGTCGGAGCTGAGGAGGTTGCCCACGGGCATCTCCACCCCCAGCTCACGGGCCACGGACACCGCCGTCTCCAGGAGGGTGAAGTCCGCAATGGGGGCGAAGGTCCCCGGCAGGCCGTACTGCTGGGCGAAATTGGAGTTGGTGCAGGCCCCCTGGCCCGCCACCACGTCCCGCAGCTTCAGCCTGGGGCTGATGGCCCCGGCGGAGCCGATGCGCATGATGTTCTCCACGCCGTACTGGGTGTAGAGCTCGTAGGAGTAGATGCCGATGGAGGGGATGCCCATGCCGGAGGCCATCACCGACACCGGCACGCCCTTGTAGGTTCCGGTGTAGCCGTGGATGCCCCGGACGTTGTTGACCAGCCGGGCGTCCTCCAGGAAGGTCTCCGCGATGAATTTGGCCCGGAGGGGATCGCCGGGCATCAGCACCGTCTTGGCAAAGTCCCCCTGGGCCGCGCTGTTGTGAGGTGTCGCCATAGGGTAGAGCGCTCCTTTCGTACTTTATTAATATAGTCCGGGCTCAGTAGCCGCCGCCGGGCAGGCCCTTGACGGCCTTGACAATGCGGCTGGTGCCCAGCCGGGAGGCCCCCAGATCCAGGAAATCCTGGGCGTCCTGGAGCCCGGCGATGCCGCCGGCGGCCTTGATCTTCACATGGGGGGCCACATGCTTGGCGAAGAGGGCCACGTCCTCCCGGGTGGCCCCGCCTCCGGCGAAGCCGGTGGAGGTCTTGATGTACTCCGCCCCGGACTGGGAGACGATCTCGCACAGTTTGATCTTCTCCTCGTCGGTGAGAAGGCAGGTCTCGATGATGACCTTCAGGAGCTTGCCGCCGCAGGCGGCCTTGACGGCCCTGATCTCCGCCAGGAGGTCGTCCCACTTCCTGTCCTTCACCCAGCCGATGTTGATGACCATGTCGATCTCGTCGGCCCCGTTTTTCACCGCGTCCTCCGTCTCAAAGCACTTCACCGCCGTGGTGGCGTAGCCGTTGGGAAAGCCGATGACGGTGCACACCGCCAGGGCGTCCCCCACATAGTCCTTGGCCGCCTTTACATAGCTGGGGGGGATGCACACCGAGGCGGTGTGGTACCTGAGGCCGTCGTCGCAGACGCCTCTGATCTCCTCCCAGGTGGCCCCCTGGGTCAGCAGGGTGTGGTCCACCGCGGCCAGAATCCGTTCCATATCCATTGGTATCCTGCTCCTTTCCGCCGAAATCGGCACACAGCGTGAGTTTCTCCTTGGAGCCAGTATACCATATCCCGCCCGGCAATGGGAAGAAGTTTTTCCGTCTTTTTCCCGCCGGGACTGGCACCCGGGACGGTTTTGTGCTACAATGGGCCAAAATCCGGCGAAGGCCCCCGGGCCGCCGCCCCAAGGAGGAAGCGCCATGAACCATACCATCCCCTGTCCCGGCTGCGGCCGGATGGTGGACATCCCGGAGGGGATGGACGCCTGCTTCTGCACCTACTGCGGCGCGCGGGTGACCCGGTCCGCCCCTGCGGAACCGGCGGCGGCGGAGTGCCCTGACCTGGATATGGCCGCCCTGGCGGCGGAGCTGACGGAGCTGACGGCGGCCAACCGCCAGCTGGCCCGGCAGTTCAGCCGCACCACCTACGAGGACCAGTTCCGGACCTACCAGGGGAAGCTGGCCCCTCTGGTGGCCCGGCTGGAGACCGCCCTGCCTGCGGGGGAGGGCCGCGCCGCCGTCCTGGAACAGATGGCGGAGGCCTGGCTGGATGCCCTGGGGGCCCTCTGGCGGAAAACCAGCCGTCAGAAGCCTCCCCACTACGAGGACCAGCTCCTGATGGCCATATTCACCATTCCCGCCCTGCGGGACCTGCCCCAGGGCGCCGGCGAGGAGCTGGCCCGCGCGGTACAGCGGCAGTGGGTGGCCCGCTGGCCCAAATCTCCTATCGGCCTTGGCAGCTACCAGGATATTGTCGGCGGCTTCCGCAAGCGGCTGTGCTACATCACCGGCGCTGTCTGCCGCACCCAGGGAAAACCCGACGACTGCTACGAGCTCACCGCCTTCCGCCGCTTCCGGGACCAGGTGCTGCTGCGCAGCGAGGAGGGCCGCGCCCTGGTGGAGGAGTACTACCGCCTGGCCCCCGCCATCGTCACCGCCGTCCGGCTGTGCTGGGACGAGAAGGCGGTCTACGAGCAGGTCTACCGGGACTACCTCCTGCCCTGCCTGGGGCTGCTGGAGGCCGGGGACGAGACGGGCTGCCGGGACAAGTACGTGGAGATGGTGCGGCACATGGAGAGGGCCTACCTGCCACAGTGATCTCCCGGAGGGAGAACCGCTCCCCTGCTGAAGAAGAAAATTCCCGTCTCCGCCGCGGCGGAGACGGGAATTTTGCCGCTCCCACGGCGGATTTCAGGAAATTTTTTAATATTTCTCTTGACTTTTCAATTCCATTCGATATAATAGTAAGGCCTGCGATTTGCGGGCATATCCTTGCTCCCGCCTGAGAGCGGGGGCCAT
>CALWYI010000065.1 GCA_944385715.1 uncultured Oscillospiraceae bacterium
AGGATATAGGGGTCCACCACGTTGCCCTTGGACTTGGACATCTTGCCGCCGTCCAGCAGCAGCCAGCCGTGGCCGAACACCTTCTTGGGCAGGGGCAGACCCAGGCTCATGAGCATGGCGGGCCAGATGATGGAGTGGAAGCGGACGATCTCCTTGCCCACGATGTGGACGTCGGCGGGCCAGAACTTGTCGAAGTCGTGGTACTGGTCGTTGTCGTAGCCCAGGGCGGTGATGTAGTTGGAGAGGGCGTCGATCCACACATACACCACATGGCCCGGGTCAAAGTCCACGGGCACGCCCCAGGTGAAACTGGTGCGGGACACGCACAGATCCTCCAGGCCGGGCTTGATGAAGTTGTTCACCATCTCGTGGACCCGGCTCCGGGGCTCCAGGAAGTCGGTGTTCTCCAGGAGGGCCTGGATCCTGTCGGCGTACTTGGAGAGGCGGAAGAAGTAGGCCTCCTCCTCCGCGTCCTGGACCTCACGGCCGCAGTCGGGGCACTTGCCGTCCTTCAGCTGGCTCTCGGTCCAGAAGCTCTCGCAGGGCTTGCAGTACTTGCCCTTGTAGGTGCCCTTGTAGATGTCCCCGTTGTCGTACATCTTCTTGAAGATCTTCTGGATGGCGGAGACATGGTAGTCGTCGGTGGTGCGGATGAAGCGGTCGTTGGAGATGTTCATGAGCTTCCACAGGTCCCGGACGCCGCCCTCGCCATCCACGATCTTGTCCACATATGCCTGGGGGGTCACGCCGGCCTCCTTGGCCTTGTCCTCGATCTTCTGGCCGTGCTCGTCGGTGCCGGTGAGGAACATGACCTCACAGCCCTGGAGGCGCTTGTAGCGGGCCAGGGCATCGGTGGCCACAGTGCAGTAGGTGTGGCCGATGTGGAGCTTGTCCGAGGGGTAGTAGATGGGGGTGGTGATATAATATCTCTTGTTCTCCATAGGGAAAACCTCCTGTAAGTCCCGGATGGGGGACGTGATCGGCAATCAAAAGTAACATATAGTATACCACATTCCGGGAATACTTTACAAGTGGGCGTCGGGAAGAAAATCCACGGCGGCCTGGTCCGCCCGCTGTGGACAGCCGTCGGCGAGGGGCACTCGGGAGGCAAACGGGGCGGATTTTCCGCCGGAGGAAAGATTTTCCTGCCGGGGAAAGGGGAAGCGTCACTTTTTCCGGCGGCGGCAGTTGACATAAGCGTGTGGAAAACTGTGTGGATAATGTGTAAAACCCTGCACCCATGGGCCCTTGCGCCGGTTTCAACCGATTATGTCCCCGGCTGGGCCCTATCACTTTTTTCCAAGTTTCACGGTTTTTTGTCAAAGAAGCCGGGGGCCGCCGCCGGAAGCCGGGAAAAGGGCCGGGAGGGGTTGCCATCGGCGGCGGGATTTGGTAAACTAATACTGTTGCGGACTGATTTTACACAGCGGAGGAACCTATGGCAGAGAAGAAACCCAGCTACGGCAACGAGTCCATCAGCGCCCTGAAGGGAGCCGACCGGGTCCGGAAACGGCCCGGCGTCATTTTCGGCTCCGACGGCCTGGAGGGCTGCGAGCACGCCGTATTTGAAATACTCTCCAACTCCATCGACGAGGCCCGGGAGGGCCACGGGAAGAAGATCACCGTCACCCGGTTTCTCGACCACAGCGTGGAGGTGGAGGACGCGGGCCGGGGCTGCCCGGTGGACTGGAACGAAAAGGAAAAGCGGTTCAACTGGGAGCTGGTGTTCTGCGAGCTCTACGCCGGCGGCAAGTACGCCAACAACCAGGGGGAGAACTACGAGTACTCCCTGGGCCTCAACGGCCTGGGCTCCTGCGCCACCCAGTACGCCTCCGCCTGGATGGACGTCACCGTCTGGCGGGACGGCTGCGAGTATACCCTCCGCTTTGAAAAGGGCAAGGTGAAGGGCAAAAAGGGGGAGGAGCTGCAGAAGACCCCCCTCGCCAAAAAGCGCACCGGCACCCGCACCCGGTGGCTTCCCGACCTGGAGGTGTTCACCGACATCGCCATCCCGGCGGACTACTTCACCTCCGTCATGAAGCGCCAGGCGGTGGTGAACGCCGGCGTCACGTTTATATTCAAGAACGAGACCGCCCCGGGGAAGTTCGAGACGGAGGAGTTTTTCTACGAGAACGGCATCGCCGACTATGTGAAGGAGCTTGCGGGCGAGGATACGCTGACCCTGCCGGTGTTCTGGGAGGCGGAGCGCCGGGGCCGGGACCGTGCCGACAAGGACGAGTACAAGGTAAAGCTGTCGGCGGCCTTCTGCTTCTCCAACCGGACGGCTATTATTGAGCACTACCACAACTCCTCCTGGCTGGAGCACGGGGGCAGCCCCGAGAAGGCCACCCGCTCCGCCTTTGTGGGGGCCATCGACGGGTGGCTCCGCCAGAACAGCAAGTACCAGAAAAATGAGAGCAAGGTCACCTGGGCGGACGTAGAGGACTGTCTGGTGCTGGTGAGCAGCAACTTCTCCACCCAGACCAGCTACGAGAACCAGACCAAGAAGGCCATCACCAACAAGTTCATCCAGGAGGCCATGACGGAGTTCCTCCGCAGCCGCCTGGAGATCTACTTCATCGAGAACCCCGCCGACGCCGAGCGCATCGCCGGCCAGGTGCTGGTGAACAAGCGCAGCCGGGAGCGGGCGGAGCAGACCCGGCTGAGCATCAAGAAGAACCTCTCCGGCACCATCGACATCGCCAACCGGGTCCAGAAGTTTGTGGACTGCCGGACCAGGGACGTGAGCCGCCGGGAGCTCTATATCGTGGAGGGCGACTCCGCCCTGGGCAGCGTGAAGCTGAGCCGGGACGCGGAGTTCCAGGGGATCATGCCGGTCCGGGGCAAGATACTCAACTGCCTGAAGGCGGACTACGCCCGGATCTTCAAAAGCGAGATCATCACCGACCTCATGAAGGTGCTGGGCTGCGGCGTGGAGGTCCAGAACAAGCACGTGAAGGACCTGAGCGCCTTTGACCTGGGGAACCTCCGGTGGAACAAGGTGGTCATCTGCACCGATGCGGACGTGGACGGCTTCCAGATCCGGACCCTGATCCTCACCATGCTCTACCGCCTCTGCCCCACCCTCATCCAGGAGGGGTACGTGTATATCGCCGAGTCCCCCCTCTTTGAGATCAACAGCGGGGACAAGACCTGGTTTGCCTACTCCGAGAAGGAGAAGGCGGAGATCCTCAAGGGCCTGGAGGGGAAAAAGGTGAAGGTGGACCGGAGCAAGGGCCTGGGCGAGAACGACCCGGACATGATGTGGCTGACCACCATGAACCCGGAGACCCGGCGGCTCATCAAGGTGATGCCCCAGACGGCGGAGGCCACCGCCGCCATGTTCGACCTCCTCCTGGGGGACAACCTCCAGGGCCGCAAGGACCACATCGCTGAGAACGGGTATAAGTTTTTGGACCTGGCGGATATTTCGTAAGGGCCGCCTGCCCCGGCGGCGGGGGGCTGCTTTTCAGAGGAATTTTCCTCTGAATCTCCTTTTATATGCCCTCGGTCTCCCGGGGCTCCCCGCCCCGGACCCGGGTGACTTTTTGTACGCACAAAAAGTCACCAAAAAAGCGCCGGGGGGACCCCAGACCCCCATTGTTTTCCTAATCGGACGCCTGCAAAGGGGATACCCGGTTGCCACTGAAATACCTCTTTGCCTCCGGCTCCCTCGTAATCGGTGCGGTGGTCTACCGCACTTCGGCTGTCGCCCCTCGGGCTGAGGGTTGGTTCTATCAGCGCTTACGAGCGGGCAAGGTGCAGACCAAGGCGGAAGGATTTGTGGAACAGGTGCCGCATCTCTGCGGAGCACGCGGCATTGCACCGGGGTTCATAGGCCATGTACAGCCGCCGCTGCTCCGGGGTGAAGGTCTCTGTCAGGGCATTCAGCGCCTCGTCCCGTCTCTCTGCCAGCAGCCGATATGCCTCCTGCCCCAACAGATGGGGCCACTCATGTTCCATGATATAATAAAACAGACATTCCTCGTATTTGTTCATCCCAATTTACCCCCACCAGATATTGAGAAGCACAATTGTGCATGCTATGATAGCAGTATAGCATGCACAAATGTGCTTGTCAAGGAAAAGAGGGTCTATGACATTTTCAGAACATCTGCTGTCCCTGCGGTTATCCAAAGGGCTGAAGCAGCAGGAGATCGCCGAGAAATTGGGGATCTCTCTGCGGGTCTATCAATACTATGAACATGGCGATCGTACGCCGCCCATGGAGACCCTCATTGCGCTGGCAGACCTGTACGACATTACCCTGGACGAGCTGGTCTGCCGCCAGCGATAAGCCTCCCGGGGCTCCCCAGCCCAGGCTGCCCTCTCTGCCGCCTGCGGCGGCATTCACCTTGCGCCCCGGACCCGGGTAACTTTTTGTACGCACAAAAAGTCACCAAAAAAGCGCCGGGGACACCCCGGGCCCCGCTTTTGTCTAATCGGTCTGTATCAGGGATGATACCGGGCAGCCACTGAATTTCTGCGGGGCCTCCGGCCTCCTCGTAATCGGTGCGGCGGGTATCTGACTTCGCCTGACGGCCCTCGGGCTGATAGGTGTTTCGTGTTGCGCGAAAAAACAGATGGTTCTACCCCTTTAACAGGGCGTCAGCCGAAGCCGGATGAGAATCCCGGCGGAGATCAGATGCCCGAAGGATTCGGTAGTTCAGTGGCAAGGCAGCGGCAAATTTGATAGAAACCGATTGGACAAAAGCGGGGGTCCAGCCCGAAGGGGGCTGGCGCCTTTTCGGTTCACTTTTGGGCGGCCAAAAGTGAACTGCGGGGTTTGGGGGCGCATAGCCCCCAACAGCAAGCACCCGGGGTCCGGGGCCGGGAAGGCCCGGGAGCCGAAGCCCGAAGCGGCTGGCTTCGGACGCACCCAGCCCGGCCAACAAACAAATAAACAACAAGGAACACACCGATGGCAAAGAAGAAAACCCCCTCCGAGGGGACCAAAAAAGTCAATAACCCCAACGTCATGGGTCTCCACGCCGCGGTGGTGGAGCAGCCCATCACCGACACCCTGGAGCAAAACTACATGCCCTACGCCATGTCGGTCATCGTCTCCCGGGCCATTCCGGAGATCGACGGCTTCAAGCCCTCCCACCGCAAGCTCCTCTATACCATGTACAAGATGGGGCTTCTCACCGGGGCGCGGACCAAGAGCGCCAACATCGTGGGCCAGACCATGCGCTTAAACCCCCACGGCGACGCCGCCATCTACGACACCCTGGTGCGCCTCTCCAAGGGCTACGGGGCTCTGCTCCACCCCTTTGTGGACTCCAAGGGCAACTTCGGCAAGGTCTACTCCCGGGACATGGTCTGGGCCGCCAGCCGGTACACGGAGGCGAAGCTCTCCCCCATCTGCCAGGAGCTGTTCCGGGACATCGACCAGGACACGGTGGACTTTGTGGACAACTACGACAACACCATGAAGGAGCCGGCCCTCCTCCCTACCACCTTCCCCAACATTCTGGTCAGCGCCAACCAGGGCATCGCCGTGGGTATGGCCAGCCAGCTGTGCGGCTTCAACCTGGGGGAGGTCTGCGACGCCACCGAGGCCTACCTCAAGAACCCGGACTGCGACCTTGGCAGCATCCTCCTGGCCCCCGACTTCCCCACCGGCGGCGAGGTCATCTGCGACAGCGCCGTCCTGGCGGAGATCTACCGCACCGGCCGGGGTACTATCCGCATCCGGGGCCGGTACCGGTACGTGAAAGAGGAGAACCTCATCGAGATCTACGAGATCCCCTACACCACCACCACCGAGGCCATTCTGGACAAGGCCGCGGAGCTCATCAAAGCGGGCAAGCTGAAGGAAGTCAGCGACATGCGGGATGAGACGGACCTGGGGGGACTGAAGATCGCCATCGATCTCAAGCGGGGAGCGGACCCGGAGAAGGTCATGGCCAAGCTCTACCGCGCCACCCCCCTCCAGGACGCCATGGGCTGCAACTTCAATATCCTGGTGGCGGGGACTCCCCGGGTCATGGGGGTCCGGGAAATCCTGGAGGAGTGGTGCGCCTGGCGGACGGAGTCCGTCCGGCGGCGGGTGTACTTCACCCTCCAGAAGAAGAAGGACAAGCTCCACCTCCTCAAGGGCCTCAAGCGGATCCTGCTGGACATCGACAAGGCCATCGCCATCATCCGTCAGACCGAGGAGGAGGCCGAGGTGGTGCCGAATCTCATGATCGGTTTCGGCATCGACGAGATCCAGGCGGAGTATGTGGCGGAGATCAAGCTGCGCAACATCAACAAGGAGTATATCCTCAAGCGGGTGCAGGAGGAGGAGGCCCTCCGGGCCGAGATCGAGGACCTGGAGGACCTGGTGGGGAGCCAGAAGCGGATCCGCCAGGTGATCATCGGGGAGCTGCGGGAGGTAAAGAAGAAGTACGCCCAGCCCCGGCGCACCGCCATCGTCTACGGCCATGAGCTGCCGGAGGAGGAGCCGGAGAGCGACGTGCCGGACTACCCGGTCCATGTATTTTTGTCCCGGGAGGGGTACTTCAAGAAGATCACCCCCCAGTCCCTCCGGATGGCGGACACCCAGAAGTACAAGGAGAACGACGGCCCCAGCCAGAGCTTTGAGGCCGCCAACCGCGCCGAGGTCATGTTCTTCACCAGCCGCCAGCAGGTGTACAAGTGCCGCCTGAGCGACTTTGACGACACCAAGGCCAGCGCCCTGGGGGACTATCTGCCCACGAAGCTTGGCATGGAGGCGGAGGAGAGCGTGGTGAGCATGGTGCTGCCGGGGGACTACAGCGGCTGGCTCTTCTTCTTCTTTGAAAACGGCAAGGCGGCGCGGGTGGAGCTGGGGAGCTACGCCACCACCTCCAACCGCCGCAAGCTCACCGGGGCCTACAGCGACAAGAGCCCCCTGGTGGCCCTGCTCCATCTTACCGCGGAGGCAGAGCTGGCCCTCACCTCCACGGAGCGGCGCTGCCTGGTGGTGAATACGGCCCTGCTCTCCCCCAAGACCACCCGCAGCACCCAGGGGGTCCAGGTCATGACCCTCAAGCCCAAGTACCAGCTCGCCGAGGTCTGCTCCCTGGAGGAGAGCGGCGTCACCAACCTCAGCCGCTACCGCTGCCGGAGCCTGCCCGGCGCTGGCGCCCTCCTCAAGGAGGAGGACGGCGGTCAGATGCGGCTGCTGTAGACGGGCGGCATCTGGAAACGGACGATATCGGAAAAGGAGGACTTGCCTATGCAGATCAGGAACCCGGCGCTGCGCAGGCTGTGGGAGTACGCTGTCATCACCTTCGGCAGCGCGCTGTACGCCCTGTGCTTCAACTGGTTTTTCCAGCCCAACAACATCTCCATGGGCGGCTTCACCGGCGTGGCCCAGATCGTCAACCGGCTGCTCCCGGTGCTGCCGGTGGGCGTGACGGTGATCGTGCTGAACGTGCCGCTGTTTCTCATCGGCGTAAGGAAGCTGGGGCTGGGGCTGCTCATCTCCTCCCTGTACGCCATGGCGGTGGGGTCCCTGATGATCGACGGCCTCAATATGGTCTACACCTTCCCGCCCATGGAGCCCCTGCTGGCCACCATATACGGCGGCGTGCTGCTGGGGGTGTCCATGGGGCTGCTGCTGTCGGTGGGGGCCACCACCGGCGGCACGGAGCTGGCGGCAAGGCTTCTGAAGCTGAAGCTGCGGCACCTGTCCATCGGGCGGCTGTGCCTGGTGCTGGACGTGACGGTGATCGTTCTCTACGCCCTGACCTTCCACAGCGTCAACAACGCCCTCTACGGCATCATCGCCATGTATATCTCCAGCCTGACCATGGACGGCGTGGTCTACGGCTCCATCAACGCCAAGATGGCCTATATCATCAGCGATCACAGCCGGGCCATCACGGAAAAGCTCCTGGAAATGGAGCTGGGGGTCACCCTGCTCCAGGGCAAGGGGGCCTGGAGCGGCGGGGAAAAGACGGTGGTGCTCTGCGCCTTCAAGCGCAGCCAGATCGCCGCCATCAAGGCCGCCGTCACCGCCATCGACCCCGACGCCTTCATCATCGTCTGCGAGGCCCACGAGGTCCTGGGCGAGGGGTTCGGCGTCTACTCGCCCGACAGTCTGTAACGGCGCTTTCGCCGCCGGCGGAAGAGACATTGAGAGACATCACAGAAGGAGGAACAGAGCTATGGCATTTGAAAAGCTGAAGGAGACACTGGAGAAAAACGGCTTTGCCGTGTCGGTCTTTGCCGACGGCAGGGCGGCGGCGGCGTACCTCAACCGGGAGATCGACGGCGTCACAGTGGGCTGCGGCGGGTCCATGACCCTGACGGAGCTGGGGCTCCAGGAGAGCCTGGCCGCGCACAACACCCTCTACGCCCACGGCATCACCCCCGGCGCCCCCGAGGAGGTGATGGCCAAGGCCGCCGCGGCGGAGGTATACCTCCTCTCCGCCAACGCCATCGCCGAGGACACCGGCGAGATCCTCAACATCGACGGCACCGGCAACCGGATATCCTCCCTCCTTTTCGGACACCGGAAGGTGTATCTTGTGGCCGGGAAGAACAAGGTATCCCCGGACTACGACAGCGCCCTCTGGCGGCTGCGGAACGTGGTGGCCCCCAGGAACGCCCGGCGGCTGGGCCGCAATACCCCCTGCGCCGCCAAGGCGGACAGGTGCTACAACTGCAGCAGCCCCGACCGGATCTGCAAGGGGCTGGTGGTGCTCTATCAGAAGATGCGGTCCATGGATATGGAAGTGGTCCTCATCGACCAGGAACTGGGCTATTAAGAAGCGGGAGGGGGCGCATGCCGTGAAGAAGAGGATATGGATCCTGGCCCTGGCCGGGTGCCTGCTGCTCAGCGGCTGCGCCTCCCTGCTGGAGCGGTCCTACAGCGTGGTGGAGCCCTACGCCGACCGGTACTGGGACGCCAGCGCCGAGGACACCCTCCGGGCGGAGAGCTACCAGGATCTGGTCAACTCCCTGCTGATGCTGGTGGAGGAGCGCTCGGAGGAGGGCGTCATCCGCTACTACACGTCGGGGGACGCCTACAGTCTGGCCCTCCAGGCCACCTACGAGGTGCGGCAGGACACCATGCTGGGCTCCTACCTGCTGGAGGACATCTCCTTTGCCTACCAGGCGGTGGAGGAGGGGAGCTGCACCCTGACCTACACCATGGTCTACCGCCAGGACGCGGAGGATGTGGAGAGCCTCATGGTCCTCTCCGACAGCCAGTCCCTGGTGGATCTGCTGCGGCTGGCCGTCCGGGAGGGCCACGACCGCCTCACCGCCCGCTTTGCCTACGACATGCCCCGGGAGGATGTGGAGGCGGCGGTGCAGAGCGTGTGGCGGGAGATCTGCCTGGGCGACGGGGAGGAGACGGCGGAGGACCTGGAGACGACGGAGACAGGCGCGGAAGGTCCGGCCCCGGAGGAGACGCAGCCTCCCGCGGAGGACCCGGCGCAGCCCGCATCCCAGGAGCTCCCGGAGGAGCCTCCGGCGGAGGGCGTCCAGCCGGTCTCCGGTACCGGGGACGGAGAGGCGGAGGAACTGCCCCCCTGCCCCTGGGAGATCCGCTACTACCCGGACCGGGACGCGGCGGAACTGGTGGAGGTGCTGCTGAAGGCCTGAGAGCGGGGCTGGTCCCCCAGGGGACCGGCCCCACCCCCTTTCCGGGCTCCGCGCCGCCGGCGGGTATAGAAAAGGAAAATATTTTCGATTTGCCATTGACAAACCGGGGGGACTTTGCTATAATCCTCAGTGTTCTGCGGGCGTAGCTCATCTGGTAGAGCGCCACCTTGCCAAGGTGGAGGTAGCGGGTTCGAGCCCCGTCGCCCGC
>CALWYI010000066.1 GCA_944385715.1 uncultured Oscillospiraceae bacterium
GAGGGCCGTCAGCTCCACCAGCAGCTGGGCGGCCCGGAGGCTCCCCTCCTTGCTGATGGCATAGTGCATCCACTTCCCCTCCGGGCGGCCCACCACGATGCCGGAGTCACAGAGGATCCGCATGTGGTAGGACAGGGTGGACTGGCTGATGTGCAGGTCCCGCAGCAGCACACAGGCGCACTTCTCCCCGCTCCGGAGGATCTCCAAAATCCGCAGCCGGTTCTCATCGCACAGAGCCTTGAACACCCTCGCGTCATCAGCATAGCTGCCCATTCCGCCGCCTCCTCACATTGAATATTTTCGATATATTGGCAGTGTAGCACTCATATCGAGATTTGTCAATCTGTTTTGCAGGGATAAAGGAAAAATATTTTCGCGGCAAGAGGACAAAAAGGCGGCACAGCCCGTTGGGCTGTGCCGCCGATCCATATTACTTTCTCTGCGCCGGTGAGGGCAGCCTGCTCAGCAGTAGCGGTCCCGGTGGGGGTTGATGTCCCGGGGCAGCTCGGCGATCCCCGCGATGGAGATGCCGCTGTCCTCCACGCAGCGGCGCACCGCCGCGATATCCTCCTCCAGCACCAGCAGGGACATGCCGCAGCAGGCACTCACCGACCGGGGCACCGGGCAGATCCGGGCATTGGCCCCGTGGGAGCGGATGTACTGGTAGAGGGCCATGCCCTCGGTGTGGTTGTGAAAGAGGACGTAGTAGTCGATGATGGCGGAGGGCTCCATCAGCCCAGCATCTCCACGAAGGCGCCGATGCGGGTGCGCAGCTGCTCGCTGTCGCCGTCGTCGTAGTCGGTCTCAATACCCAGGACGGGGATGCCGGCCTCCCGCAGGGCCCGCTCCACGCTGTAGCCCTCGGTGTCGTAGAGGCAGCAGAACTTCAGGTTCACGTCGATGACGCCGTCCACATGGTACTCCTTGGCCAGACGCAGGATGTCCTCCACACGGCCGGGGTTGGGGGTGAAGCAGGCGCAGTTGTTCTTCATGTACCGCTGGGACAGGGCCATGAACTGCTCGTCCAGGGTGGGAAGACCCTCCTCCACCAGGTTCTCGAAGTACCGGGTGCCGGTGCACATCTCCTCGCAGACCACGGCGGCGCCGCTGGTCTCCACGATGTGGTGGAGCTTCCAGTTGGGGATGGCCATGGGGGTGCCGGTGATCATGATGCGCTTGGTGCCCTTCTCAAAGACGCTGACGCCCTGGCGGTTGCGCTCCTCCAGCTCGTCGGCCAGCTTGTTGCACATCTCGGCGCAGCGGGCGGGATCGTCGAAGAAGGCGATCTGGGTCACAAGGAGGGCGTCGGTGCCGCTGATGGGGATGTTGTCCGGGTTCTTCCGGGCCTCGAACACCCGGGCCAGGGCCTTGCGCTTGTTGTTGATGAGGCGGATGGCCTCGTCCAGCTTCTCCGGCGTGATGGTATTGCCGGTGAACTCCTCCACCTTCTTGGCGAAGGCGGCGATCTCATCCTTCCACTTGAGGATGTCGCACTCCCGCTTCATCTGGGGCAGGTCCATGATGTACATGGGCACGTCCTCCCCCAGGATCTCGTAGGCCTTCTTCTTCCCGTCGCAGGTGGTCTCCCCCACGTACATGTCCGCGATGCGGAAGAAGGGGCAGGTGCGGCCCAGGCGGGCGCCCACGGAGGCCTTCACCAGGGGGCAGGTGCTCTTGGGCAGAACCTTCTCCCCGTCGGGGACCCAGAACTGGGAGCCGCCGCACAGGCCGGTGACGATGCCGTTGGCCGCAACCACTACTTCATCGGGGACAAAGACGCAGAAGGTTCCGAAGACCTTGCGGCCCTCCTTCTGGGCCTCCAGCAGCTCAGCGGGCCGGATGCCGTGGATATCCGACACCACGAAATCCCAGAAGGCCATGCCCTCCGGACGGTTCTTCTGGGACAGGTACACGTCGCCAAAGGCGACAGGCAGCGCCGCGCAAAGGCCGTCGTGGGTGTCCACGTCCATTCCCAGCGCTTTCCACATCTCTCTGCGATCAGCCATATCTGTTTTTCCTCCAACCTGAATTTATTTGCGATCCCCGCCGCCGGCGGAGATATCAGCCTTTCTTTGCCAGGTCCCTGGCGCACAGGGCGGCGCCCACCGCCCCGGCGTACCGGCCCTCGGCCACCGCCTGGACCCGTGTGCGGAGCTGCTCCCCCAGGGCCTGACGGATATACTCGCTCTCACACAGGCCGCCGGTGAGGCACACCAGGCCCCCCTTCTCCAGGCGGCTGGCCTGGGAGGCCACCTTCTTGACGATGGAGTCCACCACGGCGAAGGCGATGTTCTCCTTCTTCTCCCCCTTGCCGATGAGACTGATGACCTCGGACTCCGCGAATACCGTACACATGGAGCTGATGGACACACCGCCCCCCTGCCGGGCCAGATCGCACATGTCGTCGGGCCGCAGGCCCAGGGTGTTGGCCATGACCTCCAGGAAACGGCCCGTACCGGCGGAGCACTTGTCGTTCATCATGAAGTCCTTCACCAGCCCGTCCTCCACCCGGATGATCTTGGTGTCCTGGCCGCCGATGTCAATGACCGTCAGGTCCCGGCTGTGGTGGAGGAGCATGGCGCCCCTGGCGTGACAGGTAATCTCCGTCACCGCCTTCCGGGCGAAGGGCACGGCGACCCGTCCATAACCGGTGGACACACAGCCCAGCTCTGCCGGGTCATAGCCCGCCTCACACAGGCGGCGGCGGATGTCCTCCGCCGTGTCCACACTGCTCCAGCCCGTGGGCAGCACGAAGGAGAGAACCAGCTCCTCCGCCTCCGACAGCACCGCCGTCTTGGCGCAGGTGGAGCCGATATCAATTCCAATGTAGTGTGTCGTCATCTGTCTCTTTGCCTCTTGTTTCCCAGATTCTTGTCGCGCGGTACCGCTCTTATCCTACCACATCCGCCGCCGGTCAACAAGCAATATCATCTATTTAATTCATAGAAAATTTTTATTTTCTTTTCTGCAAGCAGTCCTCTATTACGAAAAAATATGCTTATATTTTACTGTATTTTCTGTATATTTCCAAAAAATTAAAACAAAATCTACACAATTTATTATCTCAATATATCGAAACCATTGATATATTGATTGACTGTCGCCGTCGTTTTGTGATACGCTACCCACAGAAAAAGTGCGGCGCTCCCGCCCGCCGGTCCCACCGCGGCGGAACAACAGATAACCGCACACCCTGCCGGAAACGGCCAGAAGGAGAATGAATATGGAACTGAGAACAGAGCTTCCGGAAATTTTTGAGCAGTTCGCGGAACAGCGGAAAAATTCCTTCCTCCATGTGAAGGAGCTCAAAGACAAGGGCATCCCCGTGGTGGGGGTGTTCTGCACCTACTTCCCCCAGGAGATCGCCATGGCCATGGGGGCCTGTGTGGTGGGGCTGTGCTCCACCTCCGACGAGACCATCAAGGACGCGGAGCGGGATCTCCCCAGCAACCTCTGTCCCCTCATCAAATCCAGCTACGGCTTCGCCCTCACCGACAAGTGTCCCTTCTTCTACTTCTCCGACCTGATCGTGGGCGAGACCACCTGCGACGGCAAGAAGAAGATGTACGAGTTCCTGGGGGAGTTCAAGCCCGTCCACATCATGGAGCTGCCCAACCGGCAGAGTGAGGACGGCTGCCGGTTGTACCGCAACGAGATCATCCGCTTCCGGGAGGCTCTGGAGGCCCACTTCGGCGTAACCATCACCGAGGACCAGATCCGCAGGGCCGTTCACCTGCGCAACGAGGAGCGCAAGGCTCTGAAAGCCCTGTACGAGCTCATGCGCCTGGACCCGGTTCCCATGAAAGGAGAACAGCTTTACAGCGTTATGTACGGCTCCACCTTCCGTTTTGACAAGGAGCAGGTGGTACAGGAGCTCTACGCCCTCATTGAGAAGGTCAAAAGGGAGTACGCCGAGGGCAAGCACCTGGAAAAGATGCCCCGCATCCTCATCACCGGCTCCCCCTCCTCCGGCGCGGCCATGAAGGTGGTCCGGGCCATTGAGGACAACGGCGGCGTGGTGGTGGCCTACGAGAACTGCGGCGGCTCCAAGTCCTGCGACGAGCTGGTGGATGAGAACGACCCGGATGTATACGGAGCCCTGGCCCGGCGGTACCTGAACATCGGCTGCTCCTGCATGACCCCCAACCCCAACCGCTTCGACCTCCTGGGCCGGATGATTGAAGAGTACAAGCCGGACGCCGTGGTGGAGATCGTCCTCCAGGCTTGCCACACCTACTCCGTGGAGAGCCTGAAGGTCAAGCGGTTCGTCCAGGACAAGTACAATCTTCCCTACCTGAAGGTGGAGACCGACTACTCCACCTCCGACATCGGCCAGATCAACACCCGGGTGTCCGCCCTGATCGAGATGCTGTAAATCTGCAGCTGTTTCCGCGGCGGACAAGTCAAAAAGCAACCCCCGTCCCGATAGCCATCGGGACGGGGGTTTTGTTCGATTTACCGCTCACGCGGCGGGATCAGCAGGCTCAGGCCAGGAACTTGTCCAGGGGGCGTCTCTCCTCCAGGGCGGCCATGGCGTCGGCCATGCCGGACACATCCCCCACCAGGTTCATGCCGCAGAGCTTCCCGGCGGCGAAGTAGTACCGGGCCAGGTGGCCCTTGGCCTCGTCCCGGAGCTCCAGGGTCCGGTAGTCCTTGCCGGGTACCTTCCCCGGATCGCCCAAGGAGAACACCTCGGTGCCCATGCCGTGGAAGGACAGCACCGGCTCGATGGGTTCGTAGTCCACCAGATCGCCGGTGGCCCGGGCGCCCGCCGCCTTGCCCTGGGCCTGGGCCTCCGGCCAGAGGGCGAAGTTGACGCCGTTATACTGGGCGCAGTCGCCGCAGGCGAATACGCCGGGTACGCTGGTCTCCATGGTCTTGTCCACCACGATGGCCCGGTCCACGGTGAGGCCCGCCGCCTGTGCCAGAGCCACGTTGGCCCGAACGCCGCAGGAGACGATTACCAGCTGGGCGGGGATCACCTCGCCGCCGGCCAGCTTCACGCCGGTTACCTGACCATTGCCCTCCATGGCCTCGATCTTCACGCCCAGCTCCACCCGGACGCCGGACTGGGCGCACTTCTCCAGGAGGAGATTGGCGGAGGCGTCGTCCAGCTGACGGCCCATGAGGGTGGGGGCCAGCTCCAGCACCGTCACCTCGCTGCCGCTCTTGCGCAGCTCCCACGCGGCCTCCAGACCCAGCACGCCGCCGCCGATGACCACGGCCTGCCGGATGGCGCCCATGGCCTGGACCTTCTCCACATCGGCGATCCGGCGAATGGCCACCACGCCCGCCTGCTCCCGGCCGGGAATGGGCGGGATGAAGCTCTCGCTGCCGAGAGCCAGGATCAGCTTGGTGTAGGATACCTTCTCCCCGCCGTCCAGGGTGACGGTGTGGGCGACGGTGTCGATGGCCTCCACCTTCCGGCGGAGCATCTGGGTGATGGCCTGGGCCTCATACCAGCCCGCGGGGTGGAGGGCCATCTGCTCCTCGGTGAGGCCGGAGAGCATGGCCTTGGTGAGCATGGGCCGCTGGTAGGCGGGGCCCTCGTCGGAGATGAGGAGGATCTTGCCGGTCTTGTCCCGCTCCCGGATGGCCTCCGCCGCGCTGACGCCGGCGCAGCCGTTGCCCAGGATTACATAGGTGTTCTGGGTGTCGTTGCGGTAGGTGGTCTCCTCCACCTCCACCTCCACGAACTTGTCCCGGCCCACGCCGCAGACGGGGCAGGTGTCCAGGGAGGCGTCGAAGATCTCACCGCAGACCAGGCACTTCACCAGCTTCCGGGGACCCCGGGCGGCAGGCTTTGTCTCCTTCTTCACCGGCTCATAGTAGTCGGGGCCCACGCCGCAGACGGGGCACACCGGCTTGTCGCCGGCAAACACCGCGCCGCAGATCCGGCAGCGGACCAGCTCCGGCTCCGCCGGGGCGGGGGCTTCGGCGGTGACGGGGTGGAAGTGCTCCGGCCCCACCTTGCAGATGGGACACACCGGCTCGTCCTCGTCGAACACCGCGCCGCACACATCGCAGCGGACCTTGCCCTTGGGGGCCCGCTGAATGGGCCTGAGGTCCTTGAGGAGCAGGCGGCCGAACTCCGCGCCGTACTCCCTGGCGTCGGCCAGCTGGTCGGCGCTGGGCTTGAAGCGGACCCGGAAGCCCTCCACCGTCCGCAGCTTCAGCTGCTTGAGACGCTCCATGATGTGGGGCACACCCTCGCCGCTCCAGCCGTAGCTGCCGAAGGCGCCGGCCAGCTTTCCGCCGTGGGTGGCGGCGAACATGCCGGTGGTGAGATCCCAGATGGGCTTGAGGGCCTCGCCCACGATGGTGGGGGTGCCCAGGAGGAAGCCGTCGGCGTAGAGGAGCTCCTCCCCTACCTTAGCGGCGTCGGCGGTGACCATGTCGTAGGTCCGCACATCGATGCCGCCCACGGAGCGGATGCCCTCGGCGATGGTCTCCGCCAGCTGCCCGGTGTAGCCGTAGGCGCTGACATAGGGGATGATGACCGTGGGCCGGGGGTTGGGATTGATAACGGTGGACCACTCCTCATAGGTGTCCAGCATCCAGGGGATGTCGCTGTCCAGCACCGGGCCGTGGCCGGGGCAGATCATCTCCAGCTCCAGGGGCCGCACCCGCCGCAGGGCGTCCAGCATGAAGGACTTGTAGGGCCCGATGATGCAGTCGTAGTAGTACTTGGTGGCCCGGAGATAGCCCTCGCGGTCGGTGACCTTGCTGGAGAGGATATCGTCGCAGGCGTAGTGGGAGCCGAAGGAGTCGCAGGTCACCAGGATCTTGTCCTCCCGGATGTAGGTGTACATGGTGTCGGGCCAGTGGAGGTTGGGCACCACCATGAACTCCAGGGTCTTCCCGTCCAGCTCCAGGGTCTGGCCGTCCCGGACGGGGATGGAGTAGAAGTCCCGGTTGACGATCTCCTTGAGGAAGCTGATGGCACAGGGGGTGGCCACGATCTTGATCCGGGGGTTGAGGTCCAGCAGCCGCTCCACGCTGCCGCTGTGGTCCGGCTCCGTGTGGCTGACCACCAGGTAGTCCACCTGCTCCACAGGAGTGATCTCCCCCACCTTCGCAAGCCAGCTGTCCAGGCACTTGACCTTGGCGGTCTCAAAGAGGACGGTGTGGCCGCCGGTCTTGAGGACGTAGGAGTTGTAGGTGGTACCGAACTCCGTGTACATGATGATGTCAAACACCCTGAGGTCGTGGTCCAGGGCGCCGGTGAAATAAAAACCAGGCTTGAGCTCTAACATTCCCATAGTGGCTTCTCCTTTGTTTCAGCAGTAGGAAACGGTGAAAACCGCTTACGCCTTATATAGTATAACATTCCCGCCCGTTCGCCAATCCTTTTTCCGGAAAAATTTTCATCTTCTCACTTTTTCACAGGAGGGGCCTTGCCTTTGCCAGTCAATCCGCTACAATGGGACCATACTTGACCGGCTGGTCAATGAAAGGAGTGAGGGCCGTGGCACAGACCTTTTCCGACCTGCCCCAGGACAAGCAGCAGCAGATCCTGGACGCCGCCGCGGAAGTCTTTGCCGAGGAGGACTACAAGCGGGCCAGCACCGACGACATCGCCGCCCGGGCCGGCATCTCCAAGGGACTCCTGTTCTACTACTTCAAGAACAAGCAGAGCCTGTACCTCTACGTGGCCGACCATCTGCGCAGCCTGGTGGAGCGGCACCTGGAGAAGGAGCGGCTGGCGGGGATCAGCGACTTCTTCGACATGCTGGACTACGGCGCCGAGGAGAAGTTCCAGCTCTTCCGGCGGCAGCCCTGGATCCTGAAGCTGGCCCTGCGGCTGTACTACGTTACGGACAAGGAGGTGGCCTCCCCCCTGCGCCGGCGGTTCATGGAGATGATGGAGGAGATGTGGGACGTCTATTTCTCCCACATCGACCGGGAGAAGTTCCGCCCGGAGGTGGAGCCCCGGCAGGCGCTGGACCAGCTCATCTACCTCATCGACGGCTACCTCCACCAGCAGATGATGCGGGGCGCCAAAATCGACATGGACGCGCTGATGGCGGAATACGCCCTCTGGCGGGACATGCTCCGCCAGTACGCCTACAAGGAGGAGTATCAATGAACCACGTGATCGACGTGCAGGGCCTCACCAAGGACTACGGCCAGGGCCGGGGCGTGTTTGGGCTCACCTTCCAGGTGGAGCGGGGAGAGGTTTTCGGCTTCCTGGGCCCCAACGGCGCGGGCAAGACCACCACCATCCGGCAGCTCATGGGCTTCATCCGCCCCACGGCGGGCCGGGCGACCATCCTGGGCATGGACTGCTTTGCTCGGGCCGCGGCTATCCAGGCCCACGTGGGCTATCTGCCGGGGGAGCTGAGCCTCATGGACGACCTCACCGGCGACGGCTTCCTCCGCTTCATGGCCAACATGCGGGGCATGGCGGACCTGGGCGCCGCCGGGGAGCTGAAGGAGCTCTTCCGGCTGGACGGCCGCCAACGTCTGCGGAAAATGAGCAAGGGCACCCGGCAGAAGGTGGGGCTGGTGTGCGCCTTCATGGCAAGGCCGGACCTTCTGCTGCTGGACGAGCCCACCAGCGGCCTGGACCCCCTGATGCAGAGCCGCTTTGTGGAGCTCCTCCTCCGGGAGAAGGCCCGGGGGGCCACCATCCTCCTCTCCAGCCACATGTTCGAGGAGCTGGAGCGGACCTGCGACCGGGTGGCCATCCTCCGCGCCGGACGGCTGGCGGCGGTGGAGCGCACGGAGGACCTGCGGCGGGCCAGGACCAAGCGCTATCGCTTCTCCTTCCCCGCGCCGGAGGCCGCGGCGGCCTTCGCCGCCGCCTGGCCCGGTGCCGCCAGGGAGGGCTCCGGCGTGACGGTGGCCCTCACGGGCCGGGACGAGCTGCCCAGGCTGCTGTGTCTGGCGGCGGAGGGGCAGGTATCCGACATGGCCGTGGACGGCGGGAGCCTGGAGGAGGCCTTCCTGGGCTACTACGGAGAGGAGGACTGACCCATGATCTCACTGCCTTTGTTCCGGCGGGAGGCCCGCCGAAGCATTCTTCTGCTGGTGATCTTCGCCGGGATCCTGGCCCTGTACGCCAGCGTGATCCTCACCATGTACGACCCGGAGCTGGGGGAGAGCCTGGCCATGATGAAGGACGCCATGCCGGAGCTCTTCGCCGCCTTCGGCATGAGCGACCCCGGCTCCACCCTGACGGAATTCCTGGCCAACTACCTCTACGGCTTTCTCTTCCTGGTGCTGCCCCTGGTGCTGCTGATCCTGCTGGCGAACCGGCTGATGGCGGGGTACCTGGACCGGGGCACCATGGCCTGGCTCCTCTCCTCACCCAATCCCCGCTGGAAGATCGCCGCCACCCAGGCCCTGTTCCAGGCCGCCTGCGGGGTGGTCACCGTTGTCTACGCCGGAGGGCTCTGTACCGTCCTCTCCGTCGCCATGTACCCCGGCGAGCTGGCCGCCGGGCCCTTCCTGCGGCTGAATCTGACGCTGGCGGCCCTCCTGTGTCTGCTGGGGAGCGTCTGCTTCCTGGGGGTCTGCGCCTTTTCCGACAGCCGCCGGGGCCTTGCCCTGGGAGGCGGTCTGTGCGTGGTGTTCCTTCTGCTGCAGATGCTGGCCCAGTCGGGAGACAAGTGGGAGTGGCTGCGGTATCTCACCCCCCTGACCGCTTTCGACAGCACCGCCCTGGCCGCCGGCGGCGGCTCCCTGTGGCCTGCCCTGGGACTGGCCGGTGGGGCGGCGTGTCTCTACGCCACCGGGATCTTCGTCTTCACCCGCCGGGACCTGTGCCTGTGATACCGCCAAC
>CALWYI010000067.1 GCA_944385715.1 uncultured Oscillospiraceae bacterium
ACTTGATGAGGATGCCGTTTTCCGCCCCCTTGCCCGTGCCCACCATGATGGCCACCGGGGTGGCCAGGCCCAGGGCGCAGGGGCAGGAGATGACCAGCACGGCCACGCCGGAGGTGAGGGCCTGTCCCACGGAGTGGCCGGTGACCAGCCAGACCAGGGCGGTGACGGCGGCGATGGCCATGACCACCGGCACGAACACCCCGGCCACCCGGTCGGCCAGCTTGGCGATGGGGGCCTTGGAGGAGGACGCCTCCTCCACCAGGCGGATCATCTGGGCCAGGGTGGTGTCCTCCCCTACCCGCAATGCCTCAAAGGTAAAGAAGCCGGAGCGGTTGATGGAGGCGGCAGCCACCTTGTCGCCGGGTCCCTTATCCACCGGCAGGCTCTCGCCGGTGAGGGCGCTCTCGTCCACGGCGGAGCTGCCCTCCAGCACCACGCCGTCCACCGGGATGGCCTGACCGGGCCGCACCGCCACGCGGTCCCCCACCCGGACCTCCTCCACAGGGATCTCCACCTCCGCCCCGTCCCGTAGGACGGTAGCCGTCTTGGGGGAGAGGTCCATGAGCCGGGCGATGGCGGCGCCGGTCTTGCCCTTGGACCGGGTCTCCAGGAATTTGCCCAGGGTGATGAGGGTGAGGATCATACCCGCGGACTCAAAGTAGAGGTCCATGTGGTACTGCTCTACCATGGCCCAGTCCCCGTGGCCCATGGCCCAGCTCATGCGGAAGAGGGAGAAGAGTCCGTAGACCACGGCGGCAGCAGAGCCCACGGCGATGAGGGAGTCCATGTTGGGGGCTCCCTTGAAGAGAGTCTTGAAGCCTACCTTGTAGTACTTGTCGTTGAGATACATGATGGGCAGGGTCAGCAGCAGCTGGGTGAGAGCGAAGGTGACGGCATTCTCCCTGCCGGTGAGAAAGCCCGGCAGCGGGGCCCCCAGCATGTGGCCCATGGCGATGTAAAATAGGGGGATGAGAAAGACGAAGGACCAGATGAGGCGGTGCTTCATATGCCGGATCTCCTCCGCCATGGCGTCGTCCCGGCTGGCCTCCTGCTTCTTCCCGCCTCCGCCGGGGAGGGACGCGCCGTACCCTGCGGCGGTGACGGCCCGGATAATGTCCTCTGGGGAGAGGGCCTTCTCGTCGTAGGTCACCTGCATGGACCCGGAGAGAAGATTCACATTGACGGCGGACACCCCTGTCAGCTTGCCCACCGCTTTTTCCACGTGGGCGGAGCAGGCGGAGCAGGTCATGCCCGTTACGGTAAAGGTCTGTTTCATGGTCGTTTCCAGCTTTCTTTGGAATGAGAGATCACTTCATCAGCTTCTGCAGGGTGGTCACCAGCTCGTCGATGACCTGGTCGTCCCCCTGCCGGATGCCGTCGGCCACACAGGTGCGGATGTGCTCGGAGAGAAGCTCCTTACTGAAGCTGTTGAGGGCGGCGCCCACGGCGGACACCTGCACCAGGATATCCACGCAGTAGGCGTCCCGCTGGAGCATGTCCCGGAGCCCCCGGACCTGCCCCTCGATGCGGCTGAGGCGGTTGGTCAGCTTTTTCAGCTCCTCGTCGCTGCGGTGGCGCTTCTTTTCACAGTCACAGGACATATCATATACCTCCTGGGGGTATTTTCTGATGGGCAGTATATACCCCTGCGGGGTATTTGTCAAGGGGCAAAAAAACCCCGGCGGAGGCGCGGCAAAGGCCGCGCCCGCCGGAGCGCAGGAGGAACCGAAAACAAAGGCGGGGAACTTACCGCTTCTCCCCCGGCCGGAACACCAGGGCGGCGATGGCGGCAAAGATCACCGCCGCGGCGATGCCGCCGGCGGTGGCGGTAAGGCCGCCGGTGAGGATCCCCAGCCAGCCCTGCTCCGCCACAGCCTTCTCAACCCCTTTGGCCAGACTAGAGCCAAAGCCCGTCAGGGGTACGCTGGCACCCGCACCCCCCCATTCCGCAATGGGCGCATACACACCGATGGCCTCCAAAAACACGCCGGTCACTACATACCCCGTCAGGATACGGGCGGGGGTAAGCTTGGTTTTGTCGATGAAAATCTGTCCGATGACACATAGGATGCCGCCGCACAGGAACGCATTGAGATACTGCATACATACGTCCTCCCCGGAGGCTGGGCCTCCGTTACGATTGGATGGTCTCCGCCGCCTGGATGCAGACGGCGTGGCAGATACCGGGGATGCTCTCGCCCTGGGAGGTGGAGACCGGGGAGAGGAGGGCCCCGGTGGGGGCAAATAAAATCTTTTTCCATGTGCCTTCCTCCATTTTGCCCAGCAGGTAGCCGCAGAGCACCGAGGCCGAGCAGCCGCAGCCGCTGGCTCCGGCGTGCATGTCCTGCTTTTCAATGTCGTAGAGCAGCATGCCGCAGTCCAGGTAGTTCTTTGTCATATCCACGCCGTCCCGGGCAAAGAGGTCGGTGACGATCTGGTGACCCAGGACACCCAGGTCCCCGGTGAGGACCAGGTCGTAGTCCTTTGGTGAGGTGCCGGTGGAGGCAAAGTGGGCCTGGAGGGTATCGAAGGCCGCCGGGGCCATGGCGGCGCCCATGTTGTTGGCGTCAGTGACCCCCAGATCCACGATCCGGCCGCAGGTGACGGCGGTGACGGCCAGGGCGGTTTGCTCCGCCCCCAGCAGGCAGCAGCCGGAGGCGGTGGCGGTCCACTGGGCGGTGGGGGTCCGCTGGCTGCCGTAGGGCACCGGCATGCGGTACTGCCGCTCGGCGGTGCAAAAGTGGCTGGAGGTCATGGCCCCCACCCGCCGGGCAAAGCCGCCGGACACCAGCAGGGACCCCAGGGCCAGGGACTCCCCCATGGTGGAGCAGGCCCCGTAGAGGCCGAAAAAGGGGATGCGGAAGGACCGAAGGCCGAATGAGGTGCCGATGCACTGGTTGAGAAGGTCCCCGGCCAGCACGAAATTCAGGTCCTCCGGCTGGAGGCTGGCCTTCTCCAGAGCCAGGGTCAGGGTGGTCTTCTGCATGGCGCTCTCCGCCTTCTCCCAGGTCTTTTCACCAAAGAAACTGTCGTTGCACAGGTGGTCAAACCAGGGGGCTAGAGGGCCCAGGCCCTCCTGCTTGCCGCCCACGGCGGCGTGGGACAGAATATAAGCGGGCCGCTCCAGGGTAATGGTCCGGCCAGCGGGGGGAGTGTTCAAGGGCGTCGCCTCCCGAAAGAAAATCATTTGCCGCAGCATGCGGTACAGTCCTAGTATGCCCGGTTGGGGAAAAATCATAAGCATACCTTCATAAATTTGCCGGGGAGAGGAACCTGACGGCGGCATTTGCGTCTATAGGGATAAGAGCAATCACGGAAAAGGAGGAAAACGGGATGAAACGATGGCTGGCGCTGGCGCTGCTGCTGACTGCGCTCCTGACGGGGTGCGGCGGTGCAGGCAGCGGTGAGAATGGAAACGGCTCCTCGGATCAGAATGCCGCGGGGCACACCGGCGGCGATCTCGCTGCCCAGGCGCAACAGGACCCCTGGGGCCTGGTCCTGGCGGCGGAGGACGTGACGGCTACGGGGCTGACCCTCCGCTTTGTCCAGTCCGGCGGCAGTCCCTCCGGCGAGCTGGAGACCGGCAGCCTCTACTGGCTGGAGCGGGAGACGGGGGACAGCTGGGAGAAGCTGGAGCCGTTGATCGAGGATCTGGCCTGGACCACGGAGGCCTATCTCATTGCCATGGACGGCGAGACGGAGATGACCGTGGACTGGACCGCCCTGTACGGAGAGCTGCCGTCCGGCAGCTACCGGCTGGGGAAATCTGTTATGGATTTCCGGGATACCGGGGATTACGACCAGAAGGGCTACTACGCCTGCTTTGCCGTGGCGTAGGGTGTCCCCGCCGGGCCGCCGCCCCGCGCCTCGGTCCGGCACAAAAGAAAACCGCCCATTGCGGCGCGCCCCGCCCGGCATTTTGCCGGGCGGGGCAAAAATTTGCGTTTGGGACTGGAAAACAGGGCCGGGATATCGTATAATGTACAGAATGCTTTGACCGAGGAGGGTCTTTCCATGGCGGAAGAGAAACGAGCCCTGGGCTACATCTGCCCCGAGTGCGGCAAGAGCGTGTACGGCGAACGGACCGCCTTTGCCCTCAGCGCCGCGGCGGTGGCTCTGGTGTGCGACTGCGGCCGCAGCGAGCTGAAGGCGGAGAGCGACGGGCAGGTGTTTCGCGTGACGGTGCCCTGCGGCGTGTGCGGCGGCGAGCACCGGGCGGAGGTACCGGTGTCCCGGGTGATGGAGGGGGAGGGCGTGGGCCTTGCCTGTCCCGCCACCCGGCAGCTGTGCTGCTACATCGGGGAGCCCTACCGGGTGCAGCGGGCGCTGCGGGACCTGGAGACGGCGGTGCAGAAGAAAAAAGACGCCGGGGAGGAGCCCTTTGTGGACAGCGTGGTCATGTACGAGGTCCTCTCGGAGCTGCGGGACATGATGGCCCGGGGGGGTATTACCTGCGCCTGCGGCAGCGGAAACTGCGCCATGGAGGTCCACGGCGCGGCGGTGGACCTGGTGTGCTGGTCCTGCGGGGGAAAGCTCCGCATCCCCGCCGCCACCGACGAGGACCTGGACCGGCTGTGCTGCCACTACACACTGACCATCAAGGGGCGGAAGTGAGATGCTGATCGCCTGTTTCGTGCTGTTTCTGGCCATGGTGGCCGGATGTCTGGCGGCGGGGCTGTCGGTGGCCTGGGCCCTGCTGGGCGGGCTGGGCCTGTTCTGGGCTCTGGGCCGCCGCCAGGGCTTCACCCACCGGCAGCTGTGGGAGATGGCGTGGAAAAAGTGTCAGAAGTCCCTGATTGTGGTGGAGATCATCTTCCTCATCGGCATCATCACCGGATTGTGGCGGGTGGGGGGCACCATCCCCTACTGCATCGTCATGGGGGTGAAGCTGGTGACCCCGGGGCTGTTTCTGGTGGTGGCGTTCCTGCTGTGCGTGGCCCTGAGCTATGTGCTGGGCACCTCCTACGGGGTCAGCAGTACCATGGGGGTGATCCTCATGGCCCTGGCCCGGTCCGGCGGGGTGGACCCCACCATCGCGGCGGGGGTGATCCTCTCGGGGGTATACTTCGGGGACCGGTGCAGCCCTGCCTCCTCGGCGGCCAGCCTGGTGGCGGCGGTGACGGACACGGACCTCTACCGAAACGTCCGCCAGATGCTCCGCACCGGCCTGCTCCCCACGCTGCTGACGCTGGGGGCATACGGGTTCCTCTCCTGGCGCAATCCCCTGTCCCGGATGGACCAGGGGGTGCTGGACGCCCTGCGGGGGAGCTTCTCCCTCTCGTGGCTGGCCCTGCTGCCGGCGGCGGTGATGTTCCTGCTGCCCCTGTGCAAGGTGCCCATCAAGTGGGCCATGGCCGGCAGCATCGCGGTGTCGGCGGTGCTGGCGGTGGCGGTCCAGGGCTTCACGCCCCGGCAGGTGCTGCTGGCGGCCTGGGAGGGCTACCACCCGGCGGACACGGCTTTGAACGCGGTGCTGGGGGGCGGCGGCGTCACCAGCATGATGGTCAGCTATATCATCGTGATCCTCACCGGCCTCTACTCCGGCATCCTGGAGGGCACCGGCGACCTGGAGCCCCTGCAGCACAAGGCGGAGACCATGGCGGGCAGGATCGGGGCATTCCCCGCCATGATCGTGGTCTCCGCCCTGACCGCCATGGTGCTGTGCAACCAGGCGGTGACCAGTATCCTCTCCGAGCAGCTGCTGCACCGCTGCTACGACGACCGGGAGGAGATGGCCATGGACATCGAGAACTCCGGCATCCTCATTGCCGGTCTTGTGCCCTGGTCCATCGCCTGCAGCATCCCCCTGGCCATGCTGGGCGCGGGCAGCAGTGCGCTGCTCTATGCCCTGCTGCTGTGGCTGATCCCCCTCTGCTACCTGTTTACCAAGCGGTTCTTCTATCCCCGGAGGGCGCAGGAGAAGTGAGCGCCCCTGCCAGGGCCCCATCGGGAGCCTGGGCGGAATCTGCCGACTGTGGAGGTATATATGATCCGATTGCTGGCCCGGAAGCTGATCCGGGATCATGATAACGTGGGGGACCCCGCCGTGCGCCGGGCCTACGGCGTGCTGTGCGGCGCGGTGGGCATCGCGCTGAACCTGCTGCTCTTTGCGGGAAAGTTCCTGGCGGGGCTCCTCAGCGGGTCCATCGCCATCACCACCGACGCCTTCAACAACCTGTCCGACGCGGGCTCCTCGGTGGTGACCCTCCTGGGCTTCAAGCTGGCGGCCCAGAAGCCCGACAGCCACCACCCCTTCGGCCACGGCCGCATGGAGTACGTCTCCGGCCTGGTGGTGTCCATGGTGATATTGCTGATGGGCGTGGAGCTGGGCAAGAGCTCTGTGGAAAAGATCCTCCACCCGGAGGAGGTGACCTTCAGCCCGGTGGTGGTGGGGATCCTCCTCGCCTCCATCGCCGTGAAGCTGTATATGGCCGCCTACAACCGCTCCGTATCCAAAAAGATTGATTCCGCGGCTATGGCCGCCACCGCCACCGACAGCCTCAGTGACTGTCTGGCCACATCGGCGGTGCTGCTGAGCACCCTGGCGGGCCACTTCTTCCATGTCTACATCGACGGCTGGTGCGGCGCCGCCGTGGCCTGCTTCATCCTGTGGGCGGGGATCAACGCCGCTCGGGAGACCATCAACCCCCTGCTGGGCCAGCCTCCGGCCCCGGAGTTCGTCCAGGAGGTCCAGAACCTGGTCCTCTCCCACCCGGAGATCATCGGCATCCACGACCTCATCGTCCATGACTACGGCCCCGGCCGCAGGATATTGTCCCTCCACGCCGAGGTCCCCGCCAACGGTGACATCCTGGCCCTCCACGACGTGGTTGACACCGCCGAGCGGGAGCTGGCCACCGCCCTGGGCTGTATGGCCACCATCCACATGGACCCCGTCGTCACCGACGACGGCCTCACCGCCGAGACCCGGGAGAAGGTGGCGGCCCTGGCGAGGATCATCGACCCGGGCATCTCCATCCACGACTTCCGCATGGTCACCGGCCCCACCCACACCAATGTGATCTTTGATGTGGTGGTGCCCTTCGGCTGCAAGCTCACGGACCGGGATGTGGCGGACCGCATCCGCACGGCGGTGCGGACGCTGGACGGCAACTACTACGCCGTGGTGGAAGTGGAAAAGAGCTACGTATAACAGAAAAAGCCTGTCTCCGAAGTTCCGGAGGCAGGCTTTTTGTCCCGTGCCGGGGATAATTCAGTGGTGATGGCTGAAAATAAGGACCAGACCCAGCAGAAGGCCCAGCATGGTGGCAAGGCCGGAGAGCTTGTGCTGCCAGAGGTGCTCGGACTCCGGCAGCAGCTCGCCGAAGATGACGTAGAGCATGGCGCCGGCGGCAAAGCTCAGGGAGATGGACAGCAGCGTGGGGTTCATGGTGCCCAGGGAGTAGCCCAGCATGGCGCCCACGATGGTGGGCAGGCCGCTGACGGCGGCCACGCCGATGGCGGCGGCGGGCCGGGAGCCGCTGGAGAGGAGGGGCGCCGCGATGGACATGCCCTCCGGCAGGTTGTGCAGCCCGATGATCAGGGCCGCCAGGATGCCGGCGCCGCCGGCCGCTTCCGCCGCCCCGGCGAAGGTGGCGCCGATGGCCATGCCCACCGGCATGTTGTGCAGGGCCACCGCCGCCGCCAGCACCAGCCCCGCGGTGTGGAGGGTGTGGTGGCCGCAGGCGCACATCTCCTGGCGGGGGTCGGCGGGGGCCTCATGGTGGTCATGGCCATGGTGGCCGTGCTCATCGTGCTCATCGTGGTGGTCGTGGCCGCCGTGGCTGTGGCTGTGGTGGGCCTGCTTGTCGATCCAGCAGTTGAGGAGGTAGGTGAAAAAATAGCCCACCAGGATCCAGACCACCACGTAGAGGACGGAGGCATCCTCCGTGGCGTCGGCGATGAGGTCGAAGCACACCACGCTGATCATCACCCCGGCGGTGAAGCGCAGCAGCAGGCTCACAGACCGCTCCGACGGGCTGTGGATGGCGGCGGCAAACACGCCGCCCAGGGCAAGTCCGCCTACGCCGGTGAGAGCGGTGATGAGGAAAATCGTCAGATATTCGTGCATGGGAATTCTCCAATCCTAAAGTCTCAACATATTAGTATACCGCAGCAGGAGAAAAAGTCAATAAAAAGCGCTTCGATCCACCAAAAACAGGGGCATATTCCCCTTGCATACAGGGGATGGATTCATTATAATAAAGGGCGAAATGTTCAGGGAGGCGAAGGAAAATGGCGCTCTTTCACAGTATGACGGAGATGATCGGCGGCACGCCCCTGCTGGCGCTGGAGCGGCTGGGGCAAAAGCGGGGCTGGCGGGCGAAGGTGCTGGCCAAGCTGGAGTATTTCAATCCGGCGGGCAGCGTGAAGGACCGGGCGGCCCTGGGGATGATCCAGGCGGCGGAGAAGGAGGGGCGGCTGCGCCCCGGCGCCGTCATCGTGGAGCCCACCAGCGGCAACACCGGCATCGGCCTTGCGGCCATCGCCGCGGTGCGGGGCTACCGGGTGATCCTCACCATGCCGGAGACCATGAGCCTGGAGCGGAGGAAGCTCCTCACGGCCTACGGGGCGGAGATCGTCCTCACCCCCGGAGAACAGGGCATGCAGGGTGCCATTGACCGGGCGGAGGAACTCCTCCGGGAGATCCCGGGCAGTATCCTCGCCGGCCAGTTTGACAATCGCGCCAACCCCGCCGCCCACTACGCCTCCACCGGTCCCGAGATCTGGCGGGACACGGAGGGACAGGTGGACATCTTTGTGGCCGGGGTGGGCAGCGGCGGCACCGTCACCGGCGTGGGCCGCTACCTGAAGGAGCGGCGGCCTGCGGTGGAGATCGTTGCCGCGGAGCCGGCGGAGTCCCCGGTGCTCTCCGGGGGAGCGGCCGGCCCCCACGGCATCCAGGGCATCGGCGGGGGGTTCGTCCCCGGCAACTACGATCCCACCGTGGTGGACCGGGTGCTGACGGTGGCCACGGAGGAGTCCCTGGCCCTGGCCCGGGAGACGGCCCGGACCGAGGGCGTGCTGGTAGGCATCTCCTCCGGAGCGGCCCTGGCGGCGGCGGAGCAGCTGGCCCTGCTGCCGGAAAACGCCGGGAAGACCATCGTGGCCCTGCTGCCGGACACCGGCGAGCGGTATCTGAGCACGGAACTTTTCGCCTGAGACACCGGGCGTACGAAAGAAAGGATAGGAAAACCAATGAGTGAGCTGTATATTTCCGACGCCATCCGCTACGTGGGGGTGGACGACACCGCCATCGACCTCTTTGAGAGTCAGTACCCCGTGCCCAACGGGGTGTCCTACAACAGCTATGTGATCCTGGACGAGAAGATCGCGGTGATGGACACCGTGGACCGCCGCTTCGCGGATGAGTGGATGGAGAACCTGGAGAAGGTCCTGGCGGGCCGCCGTCCCGACTATCTGGTGATCCATCACCTGGAGCCGGACCACGCCGGCAGCATTGGCCTTCTGGCGGAGAAGTACCCGGAGATGACCCTGGTGGCCAGCGCCAAGGCCCTGACCATGCTGGGCAAGTACTTTGCCTGCGCCAATCCCACCCAGGCCATGGCCGAGGGCGGCACCCTCTCCCTGGGACAGCATACTCTCACCTTCGTCATGGCCCCTATGGTCCACTGGCCGGAGGTGATGGTGAGCTACGAGTCCGCGGAAAAGACCCTCTTCTCCGCCGACGGCTTCGGCACCTTCGGGGCCCTCAGCCGCGCGGTCCCCTGGCTGGCGGAGGCGCGGCGC
>CALWYI010000068.1 GCA_944385715.1 uncultured Oscillospiraceae bacterium
ACGTCGTCCTTGAGCTCCTTGGGCATCCAGACGATGCGGGCCACGCCGCCCTCAGCGGCGGCAAACTTCTTGGAGGCGATGAAGTGGCGGCCGTGGCCCATGAAGCCGGGGGTCTGCACGCCGCCGCCGGTCATGGAGGCCAGCTCGCCGAAGGTCATGCCGGTGGGGGTCATGCCCTTGTACTCACGGTTGACGATGATAAGGCCGTTGGAGAAGGGCTCGATGCCGCAGATGCACTCGAAGCAGCCGCAGGAGGTCATGGGGTCCTCCATGATGGAGTACAGGCTCACATGCTCCAGGGCACCGTGGGAGGCCTCGTGGACCATGCGGTCAACGTCGGGGTAGTAGCCCTTGACGGGATCGGTGCAGCCCTCCTTGCTGATGGGCTGGCAGGGGCCGGCGTCGTTGAGCTCCTTGGTGGCCTTGGCGTCCAGCCAGCTCACGGCGCCGCACAGGCCCAGACGCTCAGGAGTGACCACGCAGCAGTGGCTGGGGGCGAAGGACTGGCAGAGGGTGCAGGTGTAGAACTGGTCCACGCTCTCATCGGTGAGGGAGCCCAGCCGGTCGTCCCGGGCGTTGTAGGCGGGCATGGCCTCCTCGTCCAGGATGCGCTTGGCCTCGGCGCCGTCGGTGACCAGGGTGATCTGGCACTTGTCCACCACGGCGTCAAACTCGTCCATGATCATGTAGTAGAGAACCTCGCCGAAGTGCTGCATCCTGAGGCCCTTGGCAAAGGCGTCCTTGCTGATGCGGATGCGGATCTGGTTGCGCTGGCCGGTGTGCATCACGCCCTCCATGTAGTTGTACCAGGCGTGGATCTTCCGCTCGATGACGGACTCGAAGTCCTTCTGCATCTTGGCGCCGGCCACCTCGATGTAGGTGGCGATGGGGTACTCCACCTCGCCGCTGTCGATGTCGGGGCCGACGAGGGTGATCTTGTGGTCCTCCACCTGGTCCATCTCCCGCATGGTCACCAGCTCGCAGGTTACGTTCTTGCTGGACCAGAACTCCACCTGCATGTCGTTCTTGCGGATGATCTCGCCCTCGAAGGCGGCGGCGAAGGCCACGGGGATGGGCAGCTCCTTGACCTTGATCTTGATGTTGCGCATGGCCAGGGAGTGCTTGACGGTCTCGGCGTGGTCGCCCACATACTCCAGAGCGCCGGGGACCTGGAGATCGCCGATATCCTGGTCCACGATGACGGGGAAGCCCAGAGCGATGGCGCCGGCGCCGGCGGAGACCACCACCTCGTTGAGGGGCCCGAAGGTGTTGACGAAGGCGGGAACACGGTCCTTGGTGTAGGTCAGGAGCGCGCCCAGGTCGCCGGCCTGGACATTGCCGAAGATCAGGGCTGCGCGGATGGCCACGGTGACCACGTGGATGACGCTGGTGACGTCGTGGCCCAGGGGCACCACACGGAACTCAAGGCCCATCTTCACGCCCTCGCCGGCGGCCTGCTCGATGCAGTCGCCGATCATGAAGGTGAGGATGCCCTTGGACTGGTAGTCCTTCACCACGGCGGCCACGTCGGCGGCGTTGTCCGCCTTGCCCAGCACCACGGCCACGCCGGGGATGTCGCCGGTGACCAGGGGCACGCCCAGGGAGCGGATGATGGGGTCGGGGACGAAGCCGATGCCGGAGTCCTCGGCGTAGGGGTCGCCGCCGCCCACGTACTTGAGGCCCTCGATGATCTCAGCGCCCACAGCGGTGGCAAGGCCCGCGTTCAGGGCCTGGGCAATGTCGTCCTGATTGGTGATAAGGCTCTTGAGGACGCCCACACAGGCGGGCAGGTCCCCCAGGGTCTTCACCTTCACGCCGGTGGCGGCGTAGATGGTGGGGAAGAAATAGGCGGTGTCGGGGAAGGCCACGGGGGTATCCGCGCCATACTTGGCGATGGCGTCGTTGACAGCGCCCTCGGTGAGCCCCGCCACGGCGTTGGAACCGGCATAGATCAGGTCAGTCAATGCACTCATGTTACAACCTCCTCAAAATTCATATCCCATTCGGATACATGCTCGATGGTACCAATATACCAAAAATCCGGCTTTTTGTATAGGGCTTTTCCCCGGCGGCAGAAAAATTTTTCCATCCCGGCCCGGGGGGACAGAGAGGAGAGCCGCCTCTTTGGCCCCCTCTGACCGGCGGCGGAGCGGAAAGCGCGCTCCGCTCACTGACGGCGGAAACCGCCGCCCCCGGCCGGGGCCTTTGCCGCCGGGGCCGGTTTCGGCGGCGGCCCGGCCCGGCGGTCCCCGCTCCGCCCTGGTCGGTCCGCCAAAAAACCGCAGCGGCCCCCTTGACATTGTCGATATTCGAGATTATACTGAAACCAGAGAATGTCGATATTCGAGAATAGGGGGTGGCCGCCGTGCCCAGAGCCAAATTCCAGACCCTGACGGAGCAGATGTACTATGTGCTCCTCTGCCTGAGCCGGGAGTGCTGCGGTATGGACATTATGGACCGGATTCCCGCCATGACCGGCGGACGGGTCCGGGTGGGCTCCGGCACCCTGTACAACCTTCTGGAGCAGTTCCTGGAGGCGGGGATGATCCGGGAGACCCGGTGCGCGGGCCGCCGCCGCAGCTATGTGCTCACCGATGAGGGGCGGCAGCGGCTGGAGGAGGAGTACCGGCGGATCTGCGCCCAGGGCGAGGACTACCGGCGCATCATGGGAGAGGAGGTTTCCCGATGAAAGACACGAAACGTCAATTGATCCCCTTTTCCCTCTACGACCTCACGGGGATGGAGACCCATCTGGAGAAGATGGCGGAGAAAGGCTGGCTCCTGGACAAGGTGTCCGCTCTGGGCTGGCGGTACCGGCGGATCGAGCCCCGGAAGCTCCGCTTTACCGTCTCCTACTGCCACCGGGCCTCGGCCTACGACCCGGAGCCCACGGAGGAGGTCCAGACCTTTTACGACTTCTGCGCCCACACCGGCTGGCGCCTTGCGGCGGAGTTCGGGTCCATGCAGGTGTTTTATAACGACCAGGAGGACCCCACCCCCATCGACACCGATCCCAGCCTGGAGATCCAGATGGTGGGGAGGGAGGTAAGGAAGGCCCTGCCCGCCCAGATCCTCCTGCTGCTCCTGGGGTTCTGGATGGGCGGCTCCTGGTGCTACAGCCTTGTATATGAGCCCATCGACCTTCTGGCCAGCCCCACCAACCTCTTTACCGGCGCATGCTGGCTGGGCCTCTTTGTGTGGTCCGCGGCGGATATGCTGACCTACTTCCTCTGGCGGCGGAGAGCCAAACAGGCGGCGGAGCGGGGGGAGTTTGTCCCCACCCACGGCTGTCACCGCATTCTGCAGGCGGTGTTGGCGCTGGCGGTGCTGGGGATCCTCTACTACATTGTCGCCGCCCGGCTGCCGGGGCTGCGTATCCTTACCGCCATCATGGTCCTGGGCTTCGCGGTGCTGTTTCTGGCGGTGAACGGCACCAAGGATTTCCTGAAAAAGCGGAAGGTCTCCCGGCGGAAGAACCAGGCGGCCACCATCGCCGTAGACATACTCCTGGCGGTGGTGCTGATGGCGGGGATCTCCTATGCGACCATCGCGCTGGTCAGCAGAGGGGACTTTTCCCTGGAGGCGGACATCGAGCCGCCCCTCACCATCGCGGACCTGACGGTAGAGGCGGACCCCCGGTACATCGTCCGCAGTCATGTGGAGGCCTCGGTGTTCCTGAAGGTCCGGGAGTTTACGGAGGAGGCCCATCCGGAGGAGAGCGCCCGCCTGCCGGAGCTGCAAACGAAGATTGTGGATATATATTTGCCGGGTATTTATGACTTCTGCCTGCGGGAGCTCCTCCACGAGCGGGACGACTGGGAGGGGTTCAGCGACGACGGCGCGGTGATCACGCCCTACTATGTGTATCAGGAGATAGACGGGACCCCCTTCGGGGCCCAGGAAGCCTGGCAGCGGTATGTGGGCGGAGAGAACGGGGAGCCCACAGGGGACTACCTCCTGAGCTTTCCGGGCCGTCTGGTGACGCTGAAGTGTGACTGGGAGCTGACAGCGGAGGAGATGGCCGTGGCCGGGGCGAAGCTGGCCCCGGCGGCATAGGCCCCGCCCCTTGGCGGGAGAGGCCCGGAGCCCGCCATTGACAACGCCGCTGCCGGACGGTATAGTAAGAGCGACGATTTTGCACACCGGAGGATGGACCATGGAACATATACATGACATTGCCCTGCAGGAGTGCCCCCTCTGCCGGGGGACGGGCGCTATGGAGGAGGAGGGCGGCTGGCTGGTGTACGTCCAGTGCCTGGACTGTGGCTGCCGCACCGTGGAGATGGCTTACCACTCGGAGGAGGAGCGCCGGGAGATGGCGGAGAAGGTGGCCCTCTCCTGGAACCTGGGCAAGGTGATCTACACCGGCCCAGGCGACTGAGGCGATTGTCCGGGGGGGCCGCCCCCGCCTTGGCGTTTGCCGCCGGGGGTTCCGCCCCCGGACCCTGGGCGCATCCGAAGCGGGCCACTTCGGGATTTGGCTCCCGGGGCTCCCCGCCCCGGACCCGGGTGACTTTTTGTACGCACAAAAAGTCACCAAAAAAGCGCCAGGGAGACCCTGGAACCCTTTTTTTGCCTAATCGGTCACTACGAAACTGATACCGGGCAGCCACTGAAATACCTCTTTGCCTCCGGCCTCCTCGTAATCGGTGCGGTGCGCCACGCACTTCGCCTGACGGCCCCGCAGCGTTAAGCAAACATGCCGGTGGCATGTTTGTAGCGTAGGCCGCAGCGGCTGCGCCGCGAGGAGACCGTGCTGGGGGGAAGAACCAAGTAGCTTGTTATAGAACCCCAGATTCGCCTATCCCTTCAAAAGGGCGACAGCCGAAGCCGGACGCGCAACCCGACAGAGATCAGATGACAAAGAAAGGTGTTTCAGTGGCTGCGCAGCAGCAAATCTGATACAGACCGATTGGACAAAGCGGGGACCGGGGTGTCCCCGGCGGCGTTTTGGTCACTTTTTCGCCGAGGAAAAAGTGACCCGGGTCCGGGCCGGGGAGGCCCGGGAGCTGAGGTCTGAAGTGGCCTGCTTCGAGCCGCCCATGGTCCGTGGCTGGGTAAGCCCCGGCGATGAGAATCAGGGGTTTGGGGCCGGAGAGGCCCGGAAAATAGAGAAAAACCGGAGGAACCGTTTTGGTTCCTCCGGCTTTTTGGTTAGGGAAGATATCAGATCTCCAGGTAGGAGTCGGCGTACAGGGTGTGGTTCTTGAACACGTCGCAGCTCTTGATGGTCTCCATCAGGCGCAGGTCGCAGGGGTTGACGATGGCGGAGGTCAGACCCTGCATCATGCACATGGCCACCAGGGCGCTGTCCATGATGGGACGGATGTGCTTGGGCATACCGTTGGAGTTGTTGGAGAGGCCGCCGGTGGACTTGAGGCCCTCATCGGAGAAGGCCTTGATGGCGTTGAGCACGTCCATCTGCTTGTCCTGCATGCCCTTGACAACCAGGAACAGCGGGTCGAACCACAGGTCGTCGGACTCCATGCCCAGGGAGAGGCCGCGCTCCAGCATGTTGTGGCAGTGCATCATGCGCTCCTCGTTGTCCTTGGCGATGCCGTCGGCGGAGCACAGGGCGATGACGATGGCGTCATTGGCGGCGGCCAGGTTGATGTTGTCGATGCGGCTGCCGGCGTCGGCGGAGTTGACGATGGGCTTGCCGTTGGTGCGGTTGTAGACCTTGATACCGGCCTCGATGGCGGCCTTGTTGGCGGTATCCAGAGCCAGAGGCACGTTGTTGAAGTTCTGCTGCAGCAGCTGGACCGCCCACTGCATCAGCTCGGGACCGTTGGACTCAGCAGGCCCGATGTTCACATCCAGGTAGGTGGCGCCGGCGGCGATCTGCTCGGCGGCCCGCTTGAGGATGGGGCCCTCGTCGTAGGTCTCCATGGCCTTGCGGATGGCGGGGGAGATGCAGTGGATCCGCTCGCCGATGGTGACGAAAGTCTTGCTGGCGGGATCGTGGCCCTTGTACTTGACCTCCTTGTCCTCCAGCTTGTAGGGGCCGGTGACGACGATGGGAGGCGCGGGAATGACCTTCTTGGGAGCGGGGGCGGGAGCGGCCTCGGCAGCGGCGGCAGCGGGTGCGCCGTCGGCGGCGGGCGCCTTGTAGCTCTTCTTCCACTCCTCGTCCCGCAGGTATTTCACCAGCTGGACGGCCTCGGTGGTGCCCACGATGACGCTCCACTCAGGCAGCTTGTCCTGGATCTCGCCCTTCATGACGGCCACCTTGCCGGGGATGATGAGGGCGCGGCTCTTGATCTTGTTGTTGATGTCGAACTCGTCGAAGAACTTCTTGATGGAGGAGCTGGAGAACTTGCCGGCGGCCCAGGCGGTCAGCACGGACATGCCGGAGGCGTCGGTGATCAGCAGGTTCACGGGCATCTTGCTCCGCTCCAGCTCGCCGGACACCAGGAAGTAGGTCAGGGCGAAGTCCACGGTCAGGCAGCAGGGGCTGTTCTCGTCGGCGCCGTTGATGGGATAGATGCCGGGGGCCACCTTCATGGGCTTCTGAGGATCGGTGAAGATGTTCTGGCGCAGGCCGTAGAGCGGCAGGGCCTTGGCGTAGGTCATCTCGGAGCAGACCACGATGGAGCCGTACTTGCAGGTGAAGAGGCTCATGAGGGCGGCCTCCAGGTGGGCGTCGCCCTTGGCCAGAGCGGCCACGTTGACGATGGAGGGATAGCCGAAGGAACGGTCGCCGTCCTTCAGAGCAGCCCGGCGGATCTCAACAGCACCGGCATAGGCGTCCTTGATGGAGGCCTCGCCCACATCCAGGATCAGGTTCTTGTTGCCGGCGGCCTCCAGCTTCTCCACGGTGGCGTGGAGCTCCTCGAGGCTTGCGCCCCGGACGCCCAGGATCACCTTGGCCTCGGTGGCTACGGCGCTCATGTCGGCGTAGTTGGCGGCGTCGGCGCCGTCCAGGATGAAGTCGGTGCCCTTGAGGGCCTCGGCGGCGGCCTTGGCGGCGGCCACGTCGGTGCAGCTGAGGACAATGGGACGGCCCAGGGCCTTGGCCTTGTTCACCAGGGCCACATAGTCCTCGGCGGACTTGTCGGCGCTGTGGTTGACGAAGACCATTTCCACATACATCCGCTCGCTGATGCGCTCATAGTCCACCTTGGGGATGGAGGCCAGGACCGCGTCCTGCTTGGCCTCGTCCATGCAGTCGCACACCGCCACGGCGTACAGGGTCTTGGAGACCAGGGTCTTCTCATGGCGGGAGAGGACGGTCTCGCCGCCCAGGGTCAGATCGCCCACCTTCAGGGTCTTCATCGGGGGCGCGGTGGCCTCGGACAGGGTGGACAGGGCCTCAGCGGACATGTGGGGGCACTTGTCGATGGACAGGGCGCCGGAGGCCACCTTCATGGCGAAGGCCATGCAGGTGGGGTTGCCGCAGTCCTTGCAGTTGGTTTTGGGGGTGAGCTTAAAGATGTCAAGACCTTTCAATGCCATTGTCTGGGCCCTCCTTACATGAGCGCAGCGATGAGCTGCGCAACGGTCTTAATGGAATCGGGGTGCTTGAGGATGACGGCGTCGCTGCCGTAGGCGAGGCATGCGGCGGCGGTCTCCACCTCCATGTCGATGCCCCGCTCCTCCTGGCAGCCCCACTCGGGCACGTCGCTCTCGGGGGCGGTGGACTCCTTCACGCCCCAGGTCTCCACGCCCACGGGGGTGACGATGGGCATCTGGAGGGTGGCGTCGTTCTGGCTGAGGGCGGCGGCCTTCACGCGCTCCAGAGTGGAGACCACGTACTCAAAGCCGTAGCCGGCGGCGGCGGAACCCACGTTCATGGCCACGTTGTGGCCGTCCACACCCATCTGGGTGATGAGGACGTTGAGCTGCTTGGCCAGGTTGATGTCCACGGCGGACTCGGCGCCCACCTTCTGGCCGTAGGCCAGACCCGCGCCGGCGGCGATGCCCTTGTAGTTCTCCTCCTTGGCGGAGAGGACCAGGATGTTCTTGCCCTGGAGGGCCTCAGAGACCTTGGCGAAGAGGTCGGCGTCCTTCTCGGCGTTCTTGCAGCCGGCCACCACGATGGGCTTGTCAACCACCTCGGCCACGGCCTTGGCGTCGGCCACGCAGTCCTCCACGGACTTGTTGGCGCCGTTGGGGTCCGCGAGATCGAAGCGGATGCACACGAAGTCCACGTTCTCCAGGGCGGCGGCCTTGGCGGCCCGCTGGGCCAGGGTGTCGCAGCCGGCGTAGAAGTTCTTCAGACCCTCGCAGGGCTGCTCGGGGTCGTCGGAGACGTCGATGCCGATCTTGGGGGCGTTGGCGATGGGGGCGTCGAAGGAATAGAGGTTGTAGACGTTCTGGCCGCCCAGAGTGACGGCCTTGTCGCCGGTGCCCAGCGTCAATTCATTGATCTTGGCGCTGAATACCTGGGGCTTCTTGACAAACGGCATATTGGTATACTCCCTTCATGATGTTTGGGTTTGTCTGTACGGAAAATGGGGGAAACGGGGGCTCAGAGGGCCAGCTGGTCGAAGATCCGGTGGACGGCCTGCTTGACGGGGCTGTCGGCAGGCACGGTGACGCTGGGCTTGCCCTCGGCGTCGTACTCGTAGACGGTGTCGTCGTGGGGCACCACGCCCATGAGGTGGAGATGGTACTTCTCGATCTCCTCCCGGACGCCGTCATTGAGCTGTCCGTCGGGGGCCCGGTTGATGATGAGGCCCACCTCCTTGGCGCCCAGCTTCAGCTCGTCGATCATCTCGCTGAGGCGGCCGGCGGCCTGCACGCCCCGGCGGGAGCAGTCGCTGACCAGGAGGATGGTGTCCACCTTGGGCAGAATGCCCCGGCTCAGGTGCTCCAGGCCCGCCTCGTTGTCCACCACGATGTAGCGGTAGTTCTGGGCGTACTTGGCCACCTGGGTGGAGAGGAGCCCGTTGACGAAGCAGTAGCAGCCCTTGCCCTGGGTGCGGCCCATGACCAGAAGGTCGTAGTCGTCGGCCTCGGTGAGGGCGTCGCTGAACTGCATCTCCGCGTAGTCCGCCTTGCTCATGCCGGGGGGGATGGGGCTCTTGGCCGCCATCTCCGCCTGGGCGATCTCCTCCCGGATCTCACCCAGGGTGGCGTTCACCTCCACGCCCAGCACTTCGTTCAGATTGGAGTTGGCGTCGGCGTCCACGGCCAGGACAGGACCGTTCTTCTTCTGGCAGAGGTACTCGATGAGCATGCCGCAGATGGTGGTCTTGCCTACGCCGCCCTTGCCGGCCAGCGCGATGGTTTGTGCCATAGTTGTCGTTCTCCTTTGATATCCTCCGCCGGGGCCGCCCGGCGGTACCGGCGGGGGATGGAAGCTGTTGATCAGATGAGGTCGATGATGCCGGACTCCTTGACGATCCGGGCCACGTCGTCATACTTGTTGAGGGCGTAGAGGTGGATGCCGTCGATGCCGCAGGCGCGGTACTCGTCGATCTGCTTGATGGTGTACTCGATGCCAGCCTCCTTGAAGTCCTTCTTCTTCTGCTCGGCGGCGGCGTCGAAGGGCTCCTTGTCGAAGGGGTTGGGGAAGATCCA
>CALWYI010000069.1 GCA_944385715.1 uncultured Oscillospiraceae bacterium
TTTTCCCCGACTTTTCCCTTGACTTTCCAAAGAGATTCGATATAATAGTATGGCCTGCGATCGCGGGCATATCCTTGCTCCCGCCTGAGAGCGGGGGCCATCAGTCCAAAAGGAGGTGCACACCATGGCTAAGATTTCCGGTAACTATGAGGTCGTGTATATCATCGATCCCGCCCTGGGCGAGGAGGCCATCGCCGCCACCGTCGAGAAGTTCAAGGCGCTGACCGAGCAGCACGGCTGTTCCGCTGTGGAGGTCGAGGAGTGGGGCAAGCGCAAGCTGGCCTACGCCATCGACTACAAGAGCGAAGGCTACTACGTCCTCATGTCCTTCACCAGTGATCCCGCGTTCCCCAAGGAGCTGGACCGTATCCTGGGCATTACCGACGGCATCATGCGCTCCATGATCGTGGCCAAGCCCGAGTAAGGAGGCAGCGCAATGCTCAACCGCATCATCATCATGGGACGTCTCGTCCGCGATCCCGAGCTGCGGACCACCCAGTCCGGCATCCCGGTGACGTCCTTTACCCTGGCCGTGGACCGCGACTTCAAGAGCCGCGATTCCGGCGAGAAGAGCACCGATTTCATCGACGTGGTAGCCTGGCGGCAGACGGCGGAGTTCGTCTGCAAGTACTTCACCAAGGGCCGCATGGCCGTGGCGGAGGGCCGGCTCCAGATCCGCGAGTGGAAGGACCGGGACGGCAACAACCGCCGCACCGCAGAGGTGGTGGCGGACAACGTCTACTTCGGCGACAGCCGCCGGGACGCCGAGGGCGGCGGCAGCTACAGCGCCCCTCCCGCCTACGGCAGCGCCCCCGCCTATGGCGGCGGCTACGCCCAGCCCTCCCACGAGCCCTCCGGCTTCGCTGAGATCGACGATCAGGACGGCGACCTGCCCTTCTGATCCCTCTTCACCCTATTTTGCGGCAGTCGCTGCCGACATTGACAAGGAGGATAGACACCATGGCTATGGAACGTGAAAATAGACCCGCCCGTCCCGCCGCGCCCCGCAAGCGCAAGAAGGTCTGCCAGTTCTGCGTGGACAAGTGCGAGCACATCGACTACAAGGACGCCGCCAAGCTGCGCCGCTTCATCTCCGAGCGCTCCAAGATCCTGCCCCGCCGCACCACCGGCACCTGCGCCATGCATCAGCGCCAGCTGACCGAGGCCATCAAGCGGGCCCGTCAGATCGCCCTGCTGCCCTACGTGACGGAGTAAGCTGAATTTTATAAGCCGAAAATACCTCCCACCTGCCGGTGGGAGGTATTTTTTCTGAACGGCTGTCCGGGGCATTGGCCGCATTCCCGCCGGGGACGTCTTTCAATCCTTAAAAAATCATTAAAACGCTGGCAATCCCGCCGGGAATGTGCTATAACAGTACAGCTTGTGAATGTAATGCAAGGAGGAATCGCAATGGACAACGCCAAGCGCCGCCGGGGGGACCGGCGGGACGGGCGGTGGCTCCGGGAGGAGGACTCCCTCCACCAGATCACCCCGTACCTGATGCCCAACCGGGCCGACAACGAGGCCTTTATCAAGGAGCAGATTGACCTCACCGCCATCAACGCCTACCTGGCGGAGAAGAACGCCGGGGACATCGACTTCAAATACACCTTCTTCCACATCATCGTGGCCGCCCTGGTGAAGACCGTGACCCTGCGGCCCCGCATGAACCGTTTCATCCAGGGCCGGCGGCTCTACCAGCGCAATGAGCTCTCCGCCGCCTTCGTGGTGAAGAAGCAGTTCACCGACAGCGCCCACGAGGCCCTGGCCTTCATCCGCTTCACGGAGGAGGACACGGTGGACACCGTCCACAGCAAGATCCGGGACGAGGTCCGGGTCAACCGCAGCGCCGGCAATGTGGACAACTCCACCAGCGCCATGGATATGCTCTGCAAGCTGCCCCGGCCCATTCTCCGCTTCGTCATGTGGCTGCTCCACTGCCTGGACTTCCTGGGGAAGGTGCCCTACGACATCATCAAAACCGACCCCAACTACGCCACCCTCTTCCTCTCCAACCTGGGGTCCATCCGCCTCAATGCCGGCTACCATCACCTGAACAACTGGGGCACCAACTCCATCTTCGTCACCATCGGCGAAAAGCACCTGGCCCCCTTCTACGACGCGGAGGGCCATGTGGAGATGCGGGAGGTGCTGGACCTGGGGCTGACCCTGGACGAGCGCATCGCCGACGGCTACTACTACTCCAGGACCATAAAGCTTTTAAAACATCTTTTGCAGAACCCCCGGCTGCTGGAGACCCCCGCCAGGAAGGAGGTACAGTATGAGTAACGCCGTTCTGGAGCGTCCCGCCGTCAAGGCCCCCTGGGTGAAGAACCTGGGAGACGTGCCCGCCCACCTGACCTATGCCCGGCGGAGCATGTACCGGGCGGTGGAGGAGATCGCCGAGGCCTACCCCAGCCACGTCGCCTACATCTTCATGGGCAAGAAGACCACCTACCGCACCCTGATCCAGGAGATCCATATCTGTGCCCGGGCCTTCAAGTCCATCGGCATCCGGCCCGGGGACCGGGTGACCATCGCCATGCCCAACTGCCCCCAGACCGTGGTGGCCTTCTACGCGCTGAACCTGGTGGGGGCCGTGGCCAACATGATCCATCCCCTCTCCAGCGAGAAGGAGATCGAGTTCTACCTCAGGGCCTCCCACTCCATCTCCGCCATCACCCTGGACCAGTTCTACCACAAGTTCGAGGCCATCCGGCAGAACGTGGACCTGGACAACATCATCATCGCCTCCATCAGAGACGCCCTGGCCCAGCCCATCAAGGCCGGGTACATGCTCACCGAGACCCTCAAGCAGCAGAAGATCCCCAAGGACGCCCCCATCCTCCGCTGGAACGAGTTCCTCCGCCGGGGCCGGGCCTACCACTGGAGGTACCAGGCGGAGGTTGACCCGGACAGCACCGCCGTCATCCTCTACTCCGGCGGCACCACCGGCACCACCAAGGGCATCCTCTTAAGCCACATGAACTTCAACGCCCTGGCCGCCCAGATCATCGCCACCAACCCCTTCTTCCGGCCCGGGGACCGGATGCTGGCGGTGATGCCCATGTTCCACGGCTTCGGCCTGGGGGTGTCCATCCACTCCATGCTCTCCAGCGGCGGCTGCTGCATCCTGGTGCCCCGGTTCACCGCCGAGAGCTACGCCAAGCTCCTCCTCAAGTACCGCTGCAACCTCATCGCCGGGGTGCCCACCCTCTACGAGGCCCTGCTGCGGCTGCCCAAGATGAAGGGGGCGGACCTCAGCTGCCTCAAGGGGGTCTACTCCGGCGGCGACAGCCTCAGCGTGGAGCTCAAAAAGCGCTTTGATAAGTTCCTCTACGACCACCACGCCGTGGTCCAGGTCCGGGAGGGCTACGGCACCACCGAGTGCGTCACCGCCTCCTGCCTGACCCCCAGCCACATGGCCAGGGAGGGCTCCATCGGCCTGCCCTTCCCGGACACCTACTACAAGATCGTCCGGCCCGGCACCCAGGAGGAGGTGCCCTACGGCGAGGACGGCGAGATCTGTCTGAGCGGCCCCACGGTGATGCTGGGCTACATGGACAACCCGGAGGAGACCGCCCAGACCCTGCAGGTCCACCCCGACGGCCTCACCTGGGTCCACACCGGGGACCTGGGCTCCATGGACGACGACGGCTTTGTCTACTTCAGGCAGCGCATCAAGCGCATGATTGTCACCAGCGGCTATAACGTCTACCCCTCCCAGCTGGAGAACGTCTTCGACGCCCACGAGCTGGTGCAGATGAGCTGCGTCATCGGCGTGCCCGATCCCCTGAAGATGCAGAAGGTGAAGGCCTTCATTATGCTCAAGCCCGGCGTCCCCGCCGATCAGAGCACCAAGGACGTCCTCATGGCCTACGCCAGAAAGAACATCGCCAAGTACGCCCTCCCCTACGACATCGAGTTCCGCTCGGAGCTGCCCAAGACCCTGGTGGGCAAGGTGGCCTACCGGGTGCTGGAGGAGGAGGAACAGGAGAAGCTGGCCCGGCAGGAGGCCGGCGGCCCGGAGAACGCGTGATCTTACCTCCCGCAGCGGGGCCCGCATAGTGCGGGCCCGCTTTTTTGCCCGCGGGACGGTTTCTCCCTGTCCCGTCCCCTGTCTCCCCCTTGTCCTGGCCCAGATTCTGTGGTAAACTATAAAGGTTAAGAAGCCGCCCCGCCCTGGGAGAAAGTCCCCGGGTATGGGGCATACTATGGGGACCGGCCCCCCGGGAGGAAGCGCCCTATGATCGCTGTTGTCACCGACGTCCACTACCGCATGTCCCTGGCCCTGATCCGGGACCTCAGCCAGGCGGGGGTGGAGGTCATCACCTGTGAGGGGGAGAGCCACCGGGAGAACCCCGCCTCCCCGGCCCTGGGGGCCCTGTCCCGCCATGTAAGCCGCCACGTGTGGCTGCCGGAGGACCGGGGCGCGGAGCCCATCCGGGAGCTGTGTCAAGAGATCAGGGAGGAACGGGGAGAGCGGCCCGCCCTCCTGCCCGTGGGCGCCGCCACCCTGGCGGCGGCAGCGGCGGACCGGGAGCAATTTGACAGCGTGTGCGGCCTCTCCATCCCCACGACGGAGCAGCTGGACCTCTTCAACAGCAAGGAGCGCCTGGCGGCCCTGGCCGCCTCCCTGGGCGTTCCGGTGCCGGAGGCCTATGTCCGGCGAGCGGATGAGCCGGTGGAGGACTTTGTCCGGCGGCTGCCCCTGCCCTGCGTCATCAAGCCGGTGTGCGGGGAGAAGCTGGGCCTCACTGCCGCCCAGCGCTACGCCATTGTCCGCTCCCCCGAGGAGGCGGAGGCCCACTACCGCCGGTTCGCCGCCCTCAGCGGCGGGGAGCCGGTGGTGCAGACGTACCTCTCCGGGGCGGGCCTGGGCTGCGATCTCCTGGCGGACCGCGGCGGGATCGTGGCCGCCATCTGCCACCGGCGCATCCGGGAGTATCCCGTCACCGGGGGTCCCTCCTCCTGCTGCCGGTGCGTGGACCGGCCGGATCTCCGGGACTACGCCCGGCGTCTGGTCGAAGAGACGGGCTACACCGGCCTTGCCATGTTCGAGTTCAAGGAGGACAGGGAAGGCCGTCCCCATCTCCTGGAGGTGAATCCCCGGATCTGGGGCACCTTCCCCCTCACCCGCATTTCCCGCAGCGGCATTCCCCTGCTGTGGGCCCTTCTCGCCTACAACGCCGGGAACCCCGGCGCGCCCATATCTCTCCCGGAGATCCCTGTTCCCCTCCAGCGGAAGATGATCTTCGCCGCCTCGGACCTGATGGCCGGGGTGGGCTACGCCCGCCGGGGCCGCCCCGGCGCGCTGCTCTCCGCCCTGGGAGACCTCCTCAGCCCCGCCGTCCGGGACGGGCTCTTCGAGTGGGGGGACATGCTGCCGGGCCTCGCCTACTACCGCGCCCTGCTGCAGAAGGAGAAGCACGGATGAACACCTACTACGCCGATCTCCACGTCCACACCGCCGCCTCCCTGGACGGCCGCTCCTCCCTGGAGGCCCTGACCGCCGCCGCGGCCGCGGCGGGGCTTCATGCCATGGCCGTCACCGACCACGACCAGTGTACCCCGGTGCCGCCGGCCATGAACGGCATTTTGCTCATCCCCGGCTGCGAGATCTCCACCAGGGCGGGCCACATCACCGGCCTCTTCCTGGAGCGCCCCGTGGACCTTGCCGCCCTGGGGCGGCTGCCGGAGCCGGAGACCGCCGTGGCGGCCATCCGTAAGGCCGGGGGCCTCGCGGTCCTGGCCCACCCCTTCCACCGCCCGGGCCGCTCGGAGGCCGACTTCCCCTTCCCTCTGGACGGCGTGGAGGCCGTCAACGCCCGGGCCTGCTTCAAAAACCCCGCCGCCAACGACCAGGCCGCAGCCTTTGCCGCCGCCCGGGGCCTCCCCTCCGTGGGGGGCAGCGACGCCCACGATGCAAAAGAGGTGGGCAACGCCCGCACCGCCCTGGAGGCGGATGCTCTGACCCTCCCCGCCCTGCGGGAGGCCCTGACGGCAGGCCGCTGCCGGGGAATTCTCAATAAAAATACGCCCCATCTCCGCAAGGGCCTCTCCCAGTGGACCAAGGCCCGGCGGCAGGGGGGCGCGTATCGGATCTGCCGGGCCGCCGCCTATGTGGGCTACTGCGCCATACTGGATATTTCCCGCCGCTGAGCGCAGGCGGACAGCTATATTTCTCACAGGAGGTCCTTCCTATGTCACTCGTCACCAAGGGCATCGGCCTTGCCAAAAAGGCCAAGCACCGCTTTCAGGACCAGATCCGGGCGCGGACGCCCGTGTACCTCTCCCCGGTGCGCCGCATCGAGCAGGTGGCCACGGAGGAGCGGATCTGCGCCATGACCTTTGACGACGGGCCCTGCCGCCTCCCCGCCAGCCCCGACCACTTCCGGGGCAAGCCGTTGACCCTGGTGCTGGCGGAGACCCTGGAGCGCTACGGGGCCAAGGGCACCTTCGACGTGGTGGGGGACACCTCCCGCAACTACCCGGACAGGGCGGGCAAGCACGGCTCCGCCTCCTGGGGCGGCGTGTCCTATGACCACTACCCCGACTTCAGGAAGGACGACCAGGGCGGCGTGGTTCACTGTCCCGAGCTGGTGACCCGGCTTCTTGCGGGGGGCCACGAGATCACCAGCCACACCTACTCCCACATCCTCTTCGGCTGGAAGCCCCTGGTCTACGGCCGGCGGAAGTACCTCTCCGGTCTGGACCCGGTGGTCCAGGACCTCAAGAAGCTCCACGGGGCTATGGAGAAGGGCTGGGGCTACCCCATCCGCCTCTCCCGTCCCCCCCACTACGTGGACGGCATCAAGGGCGGCTTTTCCAGCTACGACGCCTACGCCCTCATGGGCTACCAGTACATGGCCGCCAGCTTCGACGGAGCCGGGTGGCTGCCCCTCGCCTCCTACGAGGCGGAGGTGGAGGCCACCTGGAAGCCCATGGAGAAGATCCTCCTGGAGAACCCCGACTTCTTCCGGGGGCAGATCATCTTCCAGAAGGACGGGTACAACATGGCTCGCCGCTCCCCCATCGCCGACGGCCTGGGCAAGCAGCTGCAGCTGCTCACCGACCACGGCTACAAGGTGGTGACGGTGTCGGAGCTCCTGGATCGATCCCCTTTCCGGGACGCCCTGCCCCACAGCGACGTGGGCGCCGCCGCCCGGCGGCTTCTGGGCCACGGATGGTGCGTGGCCTTCCAGGACAATACCCTCCGGCCGGACACGGTCCTCACCCGGGGGGCCCTGGCCATGCTGGCCTACGGCTGCGAGACGATCCGCCAGCGGATCCGCCTGGTCCGCTCCGGGAAGGCGCCCTTCCGGGACATGGCCCCCCGGCACCCCTACGCCGCCGCCGCCGTGCTGGCCGATGAGACCGGCGCTCTGAAGGCGGAAAACGGCAACTTCCGCCCCGACGCCCCGGTGACGGCGGAGGAGCTGCGCCGCTTCCTGGAGGTGCGGCTGGGCCGGAGCGGCGGAGATCTCCCCCGGCAGATCACCCATGGACAGTTTTTCCTTCTGGCCGACGCCCTCATGGGCGCGGGCCGGTAAGGATCATAATAGAGAAAGGATGAACGCTATGTCTCCCTCCCAAGTGTATTTTACCAACCTGCGGGCCAAGCCCGGCGACAACCTGCTGCAGAAGCTGGACCGTCTGATGGATCAGGCCGGTATGGGCTCCATCGACTTTGACGGCAAGTATGTGGCCGTCAAGATCCACTTCGGCGAACCCGGCAATGTGGCCTACCTGCGCCCCAACTTCGCCAAGGTGGTGGTGGACTTCATCAAGGCCCGGGGCGGTAAGCCCTTCCTCACCGACTGCAACACCCTCTACGTGGGCGGGCGGAAGAACGCCCTGGACCACCTGGAGAGCGCCTATGTTAACGGCTACAACCCCTTCACCGTGGGCTGCCATCTGCTCATCGCCGACGGCCTCAAGGGCACCGACGAGACCTATGTCCCCGTGGAGGGCGGCACATACGTGAAGGAGGCCAAGATCGGCCGGGCGGTGATGGACGCGGACATCGTCATCTCCCTGAACCACTTCAAGGGCCATGAGAACACCGGCTTCGGCGGCGCGCTGAAGAATCTGGGCATGGGCTGCGGCTCCCGGGCGGGCAAGATGGAGATGCACTCCGCCGGAAAGCCCCACACGGACACCGACCTGTGCATCGGCTGCGGCGCCTGCCAGCGGATCTGCGCCCATGACGCCCCTGTCATGACCAATAAGCGCGTCACCATCGACCACGACAAATGCGTGGGCTGCGGCCGCTGCATCGGCGTGTGCCCCCGGGACGCCATTCTCCCCGCCAGCGACGAGAGCAACGACATCCTCAACTGCAAGATCGCCGAGTACGCCAAGGCGGTGGTGGACGGCCGGCCCAGCTTCCACATCAACCTGGTGATGGACGTGTCCCCCAACTGCGACTGCCACGCGGAGAACGACGCCAGCATCGTCCCCGATGTGGGCATGTTCGCCTCCTTCGACCCGGTGGCCCTGGACGTGGCCTGCGCCGACGCGGTGAACCGCCAGCCGGTGCTCCCCGGCACCCAGCTGGAGGAGATGAGCCACAGCCACACCGGCGACCACTTCCACGTCAACCACCCGGAGACCAACTGGCGCTCCTGCGTGGAGCACGCGGAGAAGCTGGGTCTGGGCACCCAGGCCTATGAGCTTGTCACCATCAAGTGATTTCCGCAGAGCAAAAGGGAGGCCCCGGCGCTGTACGCGCCGGGGCCTCGCCTTGTTCCGTTCTATTCCTCGTCCACCGGGGGCAGCTCCTCCCGCCCCAGCTGCACATAGTGCTCGGCATTGGCCAGGGTCTCCGCCTGCTCCTCCGCCGTCACCGGGCGGACCACCCTGCCGGGCACGCCCATGACCATGCTCCCCGGCGGGATGATCTTCCCCGGGGACACCAGCGCCCCGGCGGCCACGATGGACCCCTGCCCGATGACGCAGCCGTCCAGCAGGGTGGCCCCTGTGCCGATGAGGCAGCCGTCCTCCACGGTGCAGCTGTGCAGAATGGCGCCATGGCCCACCACCACGTTCCGGCCCACAGACACAGGCATTCCGGCAGTACAGTGTAGGACACAGTTGTCCTGGATGTTGGAGCCGTCGCCGATGTGTATGGGGCCCTCGTCCCCCCGGAGCACCGCACCGTACCACACCGTCACGAACGCGCCCAGCGTCACCTCTCCGATCACCGCGGCGTTTTCCGCTCCCCTGGCGGAGTGATAGATCTCCGGCTGCCTGCCCCGCGATTTGCGAATGATCATGTTTCCCTGCCTCCTTACCTGCGATCATTTTGATTGGCCGGGGCCGCCGCCCCGTCCTTCTATTATCATTGTACCCC
>CALWYI010000070.1 GCA_944385715.1 uncultured Oscillospiraceae bacterium
AAGCCGCCGGGGTTCTGGCAGAAGGTGCGGACCTTGTTCTTGAAGGGCTTGGGGTAGCCCACCAGCTTGGACTCGTAGAGCACCCGGTTCACCGTCTCCATGACCTCGTTGCGGACCTCCACCCGCACGCCGATATCCACGGTGCCGGGCTGGTGGGCGATGTTGTGCTCGGCGCACAGGCTCTCCAGCCAGTCCGCCCCCCGGCGGCCGGTGGCGATGATGGTGTGCTCCGCCAGGATCTCCCGCTCCTCCCTGCCGTTGGTGACGCACACGCCCCGGCACACGTCGCCCTCCAGGATCAGGTTGGTGCACTCATAACCGAACATCAGCTCCACGCCGCTGCGGAGCAGGTGCTGCTCGATGGCGTAATACAAATCCTGGGCCTTCTCGGTGCCCAGGTGGCGGATGGGGCAGTCCACCAGCTTGAGCCCCGCCTGGATGGCCCGCTTGCGGATGGCCTTCACCTCCTCGGTGTTGCCCAGGCCCTCGATATGGGTATCCGCCCCGAACTCCAGATAGATCTGGTCGGTGTAGTTGATGGTCTCCTGGGCCTTGTCCTCCCCGATGAGGGTGGGCAGGTCGCCCCCCACCTCGTAGCTCAGGGACAGCTTGCCGTCGGAGAAGGCCCCGGCGCCGGAGAAGCCGGTGGTGATGTGACAGTAGGGCTTGCAGTTGACGCACTGCTTGGTCTTGCTCTTGGGGCAGTGGCGGTCCTCCACCGCCTTTCCCTTCTCCACGATGAGGATGTTCTGCCTGCTGCCCTTTTTCAGCATTTCAATAGCGGTAAAAATGCCGGCAGGACCGGCGCCGATGATGACAATGTCCTTTTTCATGGGGGGAACCTCCTCATAATCTGTTGGATCGGGTGGGATTCAGACCGCAAAAAAACCACCCAGCGCAGTCTGCGTCAGGCGCTGCCGGAAAAGCAGGCCCGCCGCGGTGTCAGGCGGTTGGTGGATCGTCTCCTCTTATGGCGTCATATCCGATGACAGATTGACACATTTTGAAGTATACCTGCGTTTTCTCCCGGTGTCAAGCCCCTTTTATCAAAAAGATCTTCCCGCCGCAGAATACGCGGCGGGAAGATCTTTTTCGTGATACCATCAGGTCCACAGGGCCAGCAGCACCAGTACCAGAACCGCGCCCCCCAGCAGGAACACTCCGCCGATCAGCAGGCCGGCCCGCAGGGCGGCCAGGACGTATACCCGCCGGTCCTCCGGCGCCATTTCATCCTTCCGCTGCTCCCAGAAGCGCTCAGGCTCCTCCCGGTCCTCCTCCTCCGGAGGAGCCGGGGCCGCCTTCTGCCGGGGAAGGCGGGGCAGAAGCATCCTCGGCCGTTCCAGGCCGCTCATGTCGGCGATGGTCCGCCCATCGTCGTCATCGTAGACTCGTCTGCGCGCCATGGCTCACTTGTCGTAGAGGTGGCAGACCACATAGTGGCCCGGCTCGATCTCCTTCTGCTCCGGGGCCTCCACCTTGCAGCGCTCCATGCAGTTGGCGCAGCGGGTGTGGAACTTGCAGCCGGAGGGGGGATTGGCCGGGGAGGGAATGGAGCCCTCCAGAACGATGCGGTCCATCTTCACCGTGGGATCGGGGATGGGAATGGCGGAGAAGAGCGCCTTGGTATAGGGGTGGAGGGGGTTGCGGAAGATGTCCTCCGTGGCGCCGTACTCCACCAGGTTCCCCAGGTACATAACGCCCACCGTGTCGGAGATGTGCTCCACCACGCTCAGGTCGTGGGAGATAAAGAGGTAGGTCAGCTGATACTTCTCCTGGAGCTCCTTGAGCAGGTTGATGATCTGGGCCTGGATGGACACGTCCAGCGCGGATACCGGCTCGTCGCAGACCACGAACTCCGGGTTCAGGGCCAGGGCCCGGGCGATACAGATGCGCTGGCGCTGACCGCCGGAGAACTCGTGGGGATAGCGGGCCTTGTGGAAGGGCTGGAGGCCGCAGTTGTCCATGACCTGATCAATGTAGTCGTTGAACTCCTCCTTGGGCACCAGATGGTGCTCCCGGACCGCCTCGCCGATAATCTCACCCACCGGCAGGCGGGGGGACAGGCTGGAGAAGGGGTCCTGGAAGATGATCTGCATCTTGGTGCGCAGGGCCCGCAGCTCCTTGTGGCTCAGGTCATAGACCTCCTGGCCGTTGAAGAGGACCTGGCCGCCGGTCTTGCCGCCGGAGAGGCGCAGGATGGTCCGCCCGGCGGTGGTCTTGCCGCAGCCGGACTCACCCACCAGGCCCATGGTGGTACCCCGCTTGAGGTTGAAGGTGATGCCGTCCACCGCCCGGACATAGCCCACGGTCTGGGATACCATACCGCCCTTGATGGGGAAGTACTTCTTCAGCTTGTTGACCATGAGGATATACTGGGGATCGTAGGTCACCGGGGTGAAGGTGTTGTCGATCGTCAGATTGCCAGTCTTCTTTTCCGTCTTGGCCATCAGCGGTCACCTCCCTTGTCGGTCTTGTCATAGTAGCGGTAGCAGCTCACCTTGTGGGTGGGGCTGAGGCTGATTTCGCAGGGGTACTCCCCCTCGCAGCCCGCCACGCACATCTCACAGCGGTCCTTGAAGTAGCAGTAGTTGGGCATGTTGATGGGGTTGGGCACCTTGCCGGGGATGGAGTAGAGCTTGTCCACCTTCTTCCCCACCACAGGCTTGGAAGCCATGAGGCCGATGGTATAGGGGTGGCAGGGGTTGGCAAATATCTCCTGGGCGGTGCCCTTTTCCACTACCCGTCCGGCGTACATCACCACCACATAGTCCGCCATCTCCGCGATGACACCCAGGTCGTGGGTGATGAGCATGATGGAGGAATTGATCTTGTCCTTTAGATTCCGCAGCAGGTCCAGGATCTGGGCCTGAATGGTCACGTCCAGGGCGGTGGTTGGCTCGTCGGCAATGATGATCCGGGGGCTGCAGGCCAGGGCCATGGCGATCATCACACGCTGGCGCATGCCGCCGGAGAGCTCATGAGGAAACATCCTGGCCACGCCCTGGCTGTTGGCGATGCCCACCATTTCCAGCAGCTGGATGGTCCGCTGACGGACAGCCTCCTTGCTCAGGCCCTCCCGGTCGTGGAGGGCGATGACCTCGTCCACCTGGTCGCCGATGCGGAACACCGGATTGAGGCTGGTCATGGGCTCCTGGAAGATCATGGAGATAAAATTGCCCCGGAGGTTCTGCATCTGCTCGTTGGGGACCTTTACCACGTTGTAGGCCTTCTCCCCCATGTTCAGACGAATCTCGCCCTCCACGATCTGGCCCTGGGGCCGCTGGAGAAGCTGCATCAGGGAGAGGCTGGTGACGGACTTGCCGCAGCCGGACTCCCCCACCACGCCCACGGTCTTGCCGGTAGGCACATCAAAGCTGACGCCGTCCACCGCCTTGACCGTGCCGGCGTCGGTGAAAAAGTAGGTGTGGAGATTGTCGAACTCCACCGCGTTATTGGGGTCCCGCATCTCCGTGAGATACTCGGACTCGGGCACGTTCTTGCGCTTGCGCTGCTTCTCGTAGGCGTTGGTGATCCGGCGGTTTTCCCGGGAGATCCGCCGGGATTCCTTGGCGGAGAGATAGCCTTCATTTTTCTTAGCCATATTCTTCCCTCCTCAGCGATTCATTCTCGGGTCGAAAGCGTCCCGCAGACCATCGCCCACAAAGTTGAAGCCCAGCACCGCCAGCATCAGGCACACGCCGGCGGGAATCCAGATGAACCAGTAGCTGGTGAGCACGTAGGAGTTGGTAACGTCGTTCATGATATTGCCCCAGGAGGCGAAGGGGAACTTGACGCCCAGGCCCAGGAAGCTGAGCGTGGCCTCCGTGATGATGGTGGAGCCCAGGCTCATGGTGCAGATGACAATGAGCTGGGGGATCACGTTGGGGATCAGGTGGCGGAAGATCCGCCGGGGCACACTAATGCCGCAGGCCTCGGTGGCAGCCATGAACTCCTGCTCGCGGAGGGAGAGGATCTGGCCGCGGACCATCCGGGCAATGGAGGGCCACCCCAGGAAGCCCAGGATCAGCATCAAGTAGAGCATACGCACCTGGGGGTCCACCCGCATGCCGTCCATGGCCGCGCCTATGATGATGATGATGGGCATGGAGGGGATACAGTAGAACACGTCCACCACACGCATGATAAGGTTATCCACCCACTTGCCGAAATAGCCGGCCACACCGCCCAGGATTACGCCCAGGACGGCGGAGATGAACACCACGATGAAACCGATGACCAGGGACACCCGGCCGCCGTACATGAGGCGGGTGAGCATGTCCATGCCGTTCTTATCAGTGCCCAGCCAATGCTTGGCGCTGGGGAAGGTGTAGGAGTCGAACACCCGGGTGGGCGTCTCCTGCTTGATAGACCAGCTTCTGGTGGCGGCGTCATACTCCAGAGCGTAGTCCTGCTGGACACCGTCCGCCGTGGTAAGAGTGAACTCCGTCTCGTCGTTTTCAATGGCCTCCGCCACCCGCTCCCGGAGCTCCCGGGAAATGACGGTGCCGCTGGTCTTGGACTGGACGATGAGGCGGCTGATATAGGCCACTTCCTCCCCGTTCAGGGTCACAGTGCCGCCGTCGTCCAGGTCGTAGATGCTTCCCTCCGCCTGGAAGGTGCTCTCCCCGTGGGCATAGGCCCGCAGGGCGTTGTAGCTGAAATCAAAGCTGAAGGTGGCACCGGTGGCCACGGGGTTGATGATGTCCTTGTAGGCCATGGCTACCAGAACGCCGTCCACATCCACGGAGTAGAGCTCCGGACCCTCCTCCGTCACGTGATAGGTCACGTTCTTATAGGTGAAGCTGTCCTCCTTGCCCATGACCAGACCCAGCTGCGCCTGGAGCACCGCGCCGAACTCCTGCCCGTCGGCGACCATATAGCGGTACTCGTTGTTCATGGTGGCGCCGGCAAACTCCTTGAGCTGCAGCTCCTCCCGGAAGAACACCTCGTCCTGGCCGTAGGGGCTCAGAAGGCCGCCTATAAAGGAGAATACAAACATCACCGCCAGAATGGTCAGGCCCACTACCGCCAACCGGTTGCGGAAAAACCGCTTGGCCACCAGGGCGCCGGGGGACAGGACCTTTACCCGGCGGTCATCGTTGAGGGAGTACTCTTGGTCGCCGCCGTTCCCGCCGGAGGCGGCGGCGGTGCGGTTCTCCTCCAGCAGCTTGTCCACGTGGCGCTTTGCCGCCGTCTCCGGGACCTGCTGGGGTCGGACGGGATTGGTGAAATCCTGGGAGGTCTTTCCCTTCAGATTATCCATATTGTCACGCATGGCAGTCTCCTCCCTCCCCTCAGGCAATGCGCACGCGGGGGTCCACCACCGCGTACAGGATGTCGGCGAGGAGATTCCCCGCCAGGGTCAAAATCGCCAGGAACGACAGATAGAACATGGAGAACGGGATGTCCCCGGCGGTCATGGCCTGGTAAGACGTCCAGCCGATGCCGGGAATGGCATACAGCGTCTCAGTGATCAGCGCGCCGGCAAACAGGCCCGGCAGGGAGCCGCCCACAATGGTCACCAGGGGGATGAGGGTATTGCGGAAGGCGTGATGGTAGATGACCCGCTTCTCGCTGAGGCCCTTGGCCCGGGCGGTGCGGATATAGTCGGAGTTGAGGACCTCCAGCATGTTGGTGCGGGTATAGCGCATCAGAGAACCCACGGAGATCACCACCAGGGTCACGATGGGCAGCACCAGGTGGTGGGCCTTGTCCAGAAACTGTCCCCAGGCATCCAGGTGGTTATAATCCCGTCCAATGAGGCCCACAAGGTCAAACCAGCCCAGCTGCACGGAGAACACCAGCTTCAGCAGCGTGGCGAAAAAGAAGGTGGGCAGGGAGATGCCCGCCAGGGCAAACACCGTCACCGCGTAGTCGGTACGGCTGTACTGCTTGGTGGCGGCGATGACGCCCAGAGGAATGGCGATCAGCAGTTCAAGAATAAAGGCGATGCCCCCCATGGTGAAGGAGACCCAGATCACCTCGTTGAACTTCTGCACCACGGGAACAGTGAATTTCCAGCTGTCCCCGAAGTTGCCGGTGAGGAGGTTCTTCAGCTGGTCGAAGAAACCGGGAATGATGCCCTTGTCCAGTCCGTACTGGGCGTTGAGCTGCAGCAGCCACTCCTCATAGGGCTTGGAGCCCGGGGCCTGGGACAGCTGCTGTGCCATGGTCTCCACATAGGACATGGGCATACAGCGCATCAGCAGGTAGATGATGAACACCACAAAGAAAAAAATCAGAATGGATAGCAGCAGGCGCTTGATCAGAAAATTTCTCATAGGAGCCCTCCGTCTTCATTGCGGCAGTTTGCACGGTCCGCGCATCAGGCAGCCGTTCCGACCGGCGCCGCAACCGGCGGAACGGCAGGCTCATACGCGGACGCCCCCCGGTACACCCCTGCCCTGCGACCGTTAAGGCCGCAGGGCAGGGAACGCACAGGGTCAGATATCAGTCAGCAGTCTTTTGCCGGGGCTTACTTGAGCTCCAGCTTCTCGATGTCGTTGCGCCAGCTCCAGAAGGTGGTGATGTCCGGCGTCACGGTGTCGAGATTGACGCGCTCGGTGGAGAAGATGATGCAGTTCTGTCTCTGATAGAAGGGGATCTCCACGGCCCAGTCGGCCACGATATCCAGGCACTCCTTATAGAGGGTCTTGCGGTAGGTCTGATCGGTGGACTGACGGGCCAGCATGATGAGCTCATCCAGCTCGGCGTCCTTAATCCAGTAGCTCTTCTCGTTGGAGCCGCCCTGGCTGTGATAGATCTGATACATGTCGGGGTCGGCGGTAGCATTCCAGGCCATGGCGAACATGTCGGCGGTACCGGCGTTGACGCTGTTGGTCATCTCACCGAAGTTGGACATATCGGTGACGATGAGGTCAAAGCCAATCTCCGCCAGAGCGTCGTGAGCCAGAGTCAGAGCCATAAAGGTGGGGTGGTCGCCGGTGCCGCCGCCGCCCACCAGGACCTCGTAGGCCATGTCAGCGCCCGCGGGAGCCGCGGTGACCTTGCCGTTCTCCACGGTGTAGCCGGCAGCCTCAAAGTAGCCCAGAGCGGCCTCCTTGGCGGCGGCGTACTTGTCGTCGTCGCTCATGCCGTCGGTGTAGATGTCATTGCCGTTGACGTCGACGGAGAAGGCCACCTTATAGCCCTCGTCCGTGACACGGGGAGCGGCCCAGGAGGTGTCGGAGATGGGGTAGTTGATGACGTTGGCGAACTCGCCGTAGTAGGAGTCAACAGCCACATCACGGTACACAGAGATAACGGTGGCGATGGCCTTGCGCAGGTTCTTGGAGGCCTCGGAGCCGGAATCGCCGCCTACGCAGACGTTCTTGGCGCAGATGCCCACATAGCCGTAGCCCAGGTTGGCCACCAGGTCGGTGGTGATGATATCGCCGGTGATCTCACCGTTGCTGTTGGCCTCCTTGATCTGGGCCACCGCCTCGTTGGAGAAGGAGGGATCGGTGACGTCCATGGTGCCGGACACCACGCCGGGGATCTTATCCACGTCCTGGCTCTCCACGTAGTTGATGTACTGGGTCTTGGGCGCGCCCTTCCAGTAGCTGGCGTTGGCCTCCAGGGTCACGGTGCCGTTGGTGTAGCTCTTGAAGGTGTAGGGACCGGCGCCCAGGGGGGCGGTGGTCTTGCTCTTCACGATGGACAGATCGCCCTTGGGGAAGCCGAAGGAGTTGTTCTCATAGTCATAGAGGGACTCGTCGCCGTAGTAATGCAGGGGATTGATCACGATGCCGGCGATCTGATAGGGGGCGTTGGCATCCACGGTGGTCATGACGATACGCATGGACATATCGCCGGTACGCTGGATACCGGAGATGCTGGGGGCGGACTCGCCGGTCTGGACACCGGCCTGATACTCACCGGCCTTGTCGCCCAGCTCCGTCTCGATGAAGGAGGAGATGGAGGTGCCGGCGGTCTCGTAGTTGATGCCGTTGTCGGAGAGGTCATAGCCCTTGGCGTCCACGATGGCCTTGAAGAAATCAGCCACGGTGGCATCCTCGGCCAGCTCATAGCCCCAGTTGGGGGCCACGGCGGCCACGCTGTCCTCAGCGGTGTTCAGCTCGTTGGCCACGCAGTAGTCCACGATCTCCTGGGCAAACTTCTCGCCGGCGGCCCAGAAGGCCTCCCAGAAGGTGTTGTACTGCTCCTCAGTGTAGTAATCGGTGGCGGTGTAGCCGTCGGGGCCGGCGGCCACAATCAGACTCATCCGGGGCTCCATGCCGGAACGGTAGGCCTCCAGGCCCTCGATGGGCTGGGAGTACAGCGTAACAATACCGTCATAGGTGGGGTCCAGGGTAACATAAATGGAGAAGATCACGTCGTCGATATCCACGGGGGTGCCGTCGGAGAAGGTGACGCCATCCCGCAGGGTGATATCATAGTAGACGCTGCCGTCGTCGTTCTCGGTGACCACGATGTCGGACATGGTCTCATAGGTGTAGTCGGTGCCGTTGTACTCCCGGGTCTCGCCCTCGATGCCCATATAGACAGGGGCGCCCTCGCGGTCAGAGCCGCCCAGGGCCACAGTCACCAGCTCCAGAACCTCATTTTCATATGCGTTGGTATAGAAGAATGAGGAGAACTTCCCGTCAAACTGCTGGGTGCCCACCACCAGGGTGGACTTCGCCTCGGCGCCGGTACCGTCGGTGGTATCCTCCGTACCGCTGTTGGCTGTGCTGTTGCCGGTGTTGTTCTTTCCGCAGCCGGCCAGAACGCCGATGCACATCACCAGTGCCAGAAACAGTGCAAGTGCTTTTTTGCTTCTTTTCATAATTTGCATTCCTCCTTTTAAGATTTTGAACTATATTGCAACGGGTTATACCCATCGTCCAACAAGATCATTCGTCTTACATGCAAGACAAATAAAAAAGGGCACCCCCTTTTGTTCATCTTGCATGCAAGATGAACAAAAGGGGGTGCCCTTTTTTGTGGTTTTAGCGGGCTCTTAACGCCCGGGCGCCGACAGTCACCGGCCTTCGGCGCGGTCCCTGAAGTTCCACTTCATCTCCCGGCCGAAGGGCCGCCACAGCAGCGCCAAAGCCAGGGCCGCGGCCTCAGACACCAGGAACAGCACCATCCCCACCGTCCGTCCCTCAGTCCCGTTGAGGGCCACATAGACCACCTCGCCCACCAGGGCGGCGGCGGCTCCCGCCGCCGTGAGGATGGTCCGCAGGGGAAACTGCTTGACGGTGGCCTCATAGACATAGCTGCGCAGGGGGTCCTTGCCGGCGGCCAGGCGCACAAA
>CALWYI010000071.1 GCA_944385715.1 uncultured Oscillospiraceae bacterium
GGCATGGGCTCCATGCTGGGGTCCGTCCTCTCCGCCACGGTGCTGACGGTGATCTCGGAGCTGCTGCGGTCCGTGGGCGACCTGCGGATGGTGTTCTACTCCCTGGCCCTGGTGCTGATGATGATCTTCCGGCCCAAGGGATTGCTGGGCAGCTACGACTTCTCCTTGTCCCGGGTGCTGGAGAAGGCCCTGGGCTTCCTGCTTAGCAGCGGCGGAAAAACGGAAAAGAAGGGAGGCGCGGCAAAATGAAACGGGATCCGAGAACCGTGACAAAGCTGGTGCCGGTGCCCTCCACCAACATCATCCCCGAGCGGGACGTCGGCAAGAGCCCCATCCTGGAGTGCCGCCACCTGGGCGTGGACTTCGGCGGCCTTACGGCGGTGGAGGACTTCAACATGGCCATCGGCCGCACGGAGATCGCCGGCCTCATCGGCCCCAACGGCGCGGGCAAGACCACGGTGTTCAATCTGCTCACCAAGGTCTACCAGCCCACCCGGGGCACCATCCTGGTGGACGGCCACGACACCGCCGGCAAGAGCACCATCCAGGTCAGCCACATGGGCCTTGCCCGCACCTTCCAGAATATCCGTCTCTTCAAGGAGCTGACGGTGCTGGACAACGTCCTCATCGGCCTCCACCACGAGATGGACTACCGGCTGGCCGGGGCCATCTTCCGCCTGCCCGGCTACTGGCGGGGGGAGAAGATCGCCCGGGAGCGGGCCATGGAGCTGCTGGGCATCTTCGACATGCAGGATATGGCCCACTACAAGGCCGGCTCCCTGCCCTACGGCGCCCAGCGGCGGCTGGAGATCGTCCGGGCTCTGGCCACGGGCCCCAGCCTCCTGCTGCTGGATGAGCCCGCCGCGGGCATGAACCCCTCGGAGACGGCGGAGCTCATGGACAATATCGTGAAGATCCGGGACACCTTCCAGATCGCCATCATGCTCATCGAGCACGACATGAACCTGGTCATGGGCATCTGCGAGGGCATCTGCGTACTGAACTTCGGCAAGATCATCGCCAAGGGCACCCCCGACGACATCCAGGCAAACCCTGCGGTCATCGAGGCGTACCTGGGCAAGCGGAAGGAGGCGTAAGACATATGGCTCTGCTGAAAGTTGACGACATCCATGTGTATTACGGCAGCATCCACGCGGTGAAGGGCGTGTCCTTCACCGTGGAGGAGGGGGAGATCGTCACCCTCATCGGCGCCAACGGCGCGGGAAAGTCCACAGTGCTGAACACCGTCTCCGGCCTTCTCCACCCCAGGAGCGGCAGCGTGGTCTTCCAGGACAAGGACCTCAAGGGCGTGGCGCCCCACAAGGTGGTGGAGCGGGGCCTTGCCCAGGTCCCCGAGGGACGGCGGATCTTCCTGCAGATGTCGGTGGAGGAGAACCTGGAGATGGGGGCCTACACCCAGCCCAAATCCACGGTGGAGCCGGGCATCGCCGACGTGTATGAGCGCTTTCCCCGGCTGAAGGAGCGGCGGCGGCAGATCGCCGGGACCCTCTCCGGCGGCGAGCAGCAGATGCTGGCCATGGGCCGGGCTCTGATGAGCAGCCCTAAGCTCCTGATGCTGGACGAGCCCTCCATGGGCCTTGCCCCCATCCTGGTGGAGCAGATCTTCGACATCATCCGGGAGCTCCACGCCGCCGGCACCACCATCCTCCTGGTGGAGCAGAACGCCCAGGCGGCCCTGGCGGTGGCGGACCGGGCATACGTCATGGAGACCGGCAAGATCACCCTCAGCGGCACCGGCGCGGAGCTTATGGCCAGCGACCAGGTCCAGAAGGCCTACCTGGGGGCATAGGAGCGATTCCCCCTGAGACGCAATACAGCGCCCCGGCTGCATACGGCAGCCGGGGCGCTGTTTGTATTTTGTCCGGCGGAGAGACGATCCTTTGCGCAGCGGCATGCCGGCGGCCCTGCGGCCCTCAGCGGCCGAGATAGGCCTCCCAGACCGCCCCCGCCTCCCGGGAGAGCTGCGCCTCATCCACACCGGTGAGGCGGCCCTGCCGTACCGCCAGGGAGCCCGCCACCACGGTGTAGTCCACGGGGCCCCGCAGCCCCACGGTGGCCAGCAGGTTCCTGGGGTCGGCGCAGCAGCCCACCAGCTCCAGCCGGCGGCTGTCGATGAGGAACATGTCCGCGCACTTGCCGATCTCCAGGGCGCCGATGTCGTCCCGGCCCAGCAGCCGGGCGCCGCCCTGGGTGGCGATCTTCAGCAGGTCGTAGCCCGTGGGGGCGCTGGCGCTGCTGGTGAGGCGGTGGAGGAGGTAGGCGGTACGCAGCTCCTCCAGGAGGCTGTTTCCGTCGTTGCTGGCGCTGCCGTCCAGGGCCAGGCCCACGGGCACCCCCATGTCCAGCATCTCCGGCAGGCGGCATACTCCGGAGGACAGCTTCATGTTGGAGGCGGGGCAGTGGGCCACGCCGGTGCCGGTGTCGGCCAGGAGCTTCAGCTCATGGCGGGTGAAGTGGATGCCATGGGCGTACCACACGTCCGGGCCCAGCCAGTCCAGGGACGCCATGTACTCCAGGGGCCGCATGCCGAAGCGCTCCAGGGTGTAGCGCTCCTCGTCCTTGGTCTCGCACAGGTGGGTGTGGAGCCGCACGCCGTACTGCCGGGCCAGGCCGGCGCTCTGCCGCAGCAGCTCCCCGGAGACGGAGAAGGGGGAGCAGGGGGCCAGCGCCACCTGGCGCATGGACCCGGGCCGGGGGTCGTGGTAGGTCTCGATGGCCCGGACGCTGTCGGCCAGGATCTCGTCGATGGTCTGCACCACGCTGTCCGGGGGCAGGCCCCCGTCCTTGCGGCTGAGGTCCATGCTGCCCCGAGAGCAGACCATCCGGATCCCCAGCTCCTCCGCCGCGGCGAACTGGGCCCCCAGCAGGTCCCCGCAGCCGGCGGGGAAGACGTAGTGATGGTCAAAGCAGGTGGTGCAGCCGTATTTCAGCATCTCCCCCATGGCGGTGAGGGAGGCGTAGCGGACCACGTCCTCGTCCAGGTTCTTCCAGATCTCGTACAGGGCCCTGAGCCAGGGGAACAGCTCCAGCCCCTGGACCTGGGGCAGGTTCCGGGAGAAGCACTGGTAGAGGTGGTGGTGGGTGTTCACAAGGCCGGGGTAGCAGAGAAGGCCGGTGCAGTCCAACACCTGGGCCTTCCGGGCGGGCAGGCCGCTGCCGATGGCCCGGATAAAGCCCTCGTCGCAGAGGATGTCCACGTTCTCCAGTACGCGGTCGTCATCCCGGCAGGTGACGGCGGCGCGGATATTTTTCAGCAGCAGGGCAGCCATATCGTATTGCTCCTTTCGCGTTTGCACAGAGGAGTGTCCCTGTGCTGCATACGATTATAGAGGAAATGCCGATAAAATGCAACCAAAAGGGAAAGATGCGCGGGGATTTGCCGGGAACCGTTGACTATTGGAAAAAATGTGATATGATACCGGTGCAGCAAATGAGGAAAGGACATGCCGGCTATGATCGACATATTTGACATTATGGGCCCCATCATGGTAGGCCCCTCCAGCTCCCATACCGCCGGGGCGGTGCGCATCGGGCGCATGGCCCGGGCCCTCCTGGGGGAGACCCCGGTGCGGGCGGCGTTGCACCTCTACGGCTCCTTCGCCGAGACCGGCGTGGGCCACGGCACCGACAAGGCCCTCATCGCGGGCCTTCTGGGCATGGCTCCCGACGACCTGAGCATTCCCCTGAGCTTCACCATCGCCGAGGACCGGGGCCTCACCTTCACCTTCAGTGAGATCGACCTGCGGGACGCCCATCCCAACAGCGTACAGATGGAGGTGGTGGGGGAGGAGGGCAGCCGCCTGTCCATGCAGGCCTGCTCCGTCGGCGGCGGCCGGATCCGGGTGAACAAGATCGACGGCGTGGAGGTGAGCTTCACCGGCGATTTCCACACCCTCATCGTCCACAACCGGGACGATCGGGGCCACGTGGCCGACGTCACCTACGCCCTGTCCCAGGCCAAGGTCAACGTGGCCAACATGAGCCTCCACCGGGACGCCAAGGGCGGCAGCGCTATCATGATCATCGAGACCGACGAGCCCATCCCACCGCTGATTCTGGATCTGCTGCGGCGTCTGCCCGGCATCCTGCACATCACCTACTACGAGAAGGAGGACTAAGGATGAATCTGGATTCCATGAAGGATATCCTCGCCGCCGCCCGGCGGGAGGAGAAGCCCCTCTGGGAGATCATCGTGGAGACGGATATGGAGAACCGGGGCGCCACCCGGGAGGACTCCTTCGCCAAGATGGCCCAGGCCTGGCACGCCATGCTGGACGCCTCCGACTCCTATAACGGCAAGCGCCGCAGTGCCAGCGGCCTAGTGGGGGGCCAGGGGGAGCAGATGCGTGCCTACGCCGCCGCCGGCGACCCCATCGCCGGCGGTTTTGCCGCCGAGGTGATCACCGAGGCCCTGTGCATGGGCGAGAGCAACGCCTGCATGCGCCGGATCGTGGCGGCCCCCACCGCCGGGGCCTGCGGCGTAATGCCTGCGGTGCTGATCCCCCTCTACCGCCGGGACAATATCCCCGAGGAAAAGATGCTGGAGGCCATGTTCGTGGCCAGCGGCATCGGCGCGGTGATCGCCTACCGGGCCTGCATCGCCGGCGCCTCCGGCGGCTGTCAGGCGGAGATCGGCAGCGCCTCCGCCATGGCGGCGGGGGCCCTGGTGACCCTCCGGGGCGGCACCCCGGAGCAGGTGTGCCACGCCGTGGCCATGGCATTGAAGAACCTGCTGGGCCTGGTGTGCGACCCCATCGCGGGCCTGGTGGAGGTCCCCTGCGTCAAGCGCAACGTCATCGGCGCCATGAACGCCATGGCCGCCGCGGACATGGCCCTGGCGGGCATCGAGAGCCGCATCCCCGTGGACGAGGTCATTGACGCCATGGGCGACGTGGGCCGCCGCCTGCCGGTGGAGTTCCGGGAGACGGCCCTGGGCGGTCTGGCGGTGACGCCTACCGGCAAGGCGGTGAAGGAGCGGATGCTGGGCAAGCGGAACAAGAACCGCACCCTCACCATCAAGGACGCCCGCTGGAAGCTCCAGCGGACCAGCTCCAGCCACTGAACAGGAAAAAGCGCAGGCGGGGATTTTCCCCGCCTGCGCTTTTTCCTGCTATCGGATCTCCTGCTCCAGGGCGTCAAAGACCGGCGTGTCGAAGAAGTCCCGGAGGGTGATGTCCAGGCCGTCGCAGAGCTTCTTGATGGTGGCCACGGTGGCGCTGTGGTTGCGGCCGCTGATGATGTTGTTGACGGTGGACTGGGTGACGCCGCTGCGGGTGGCCAGGCGGTTGACGGTGATGCCCCGCTGGGCGCAGAGCTCCGGGATCCGCTGGCGGACGGCGGTGCTGGTGTCCATGGGACCACATCCTAACTCAAATGAGATAATATAAGGGTATCCATTTTTTAACGGAGAACTTACCTCTTTTGAGTTGATTTTTTGGGGCAGACAGGTTATACTCAGCTTCGCCGGGGAAGCGCCCCGGTGAGACGGCGGCCTTGGGCCGCGTAAGGAGAACGACTATGAGAGAACTACTGCAGGTACAGGGCCTGACCAAGACCTTCCGGCTGTCCGCCAAGCAGCAGAAGCTGGAAAAGACCCGGGAAAAGGTCCGCGTGGCGGTGGACGATCTGTCCTTCACCGCCTACGAGGGGGAGATCTTCGGCCTTCTGGGGCCCAACGGCGCGGGTAAGACCACCACGCTGCGGATGCTGGCCACCCTGATCCGACCCGACAGCGGCGACGCGGTGCTGGACGGGGCCAGCGTGGTCCGGGAGCCGGATAAGGTGCGCAGCAAAATCGGCTTTCTCACCAGCGAGCTGAAGCTGGAGGAGTGCTTCACCCCCAACTATCTGTTTGACTTCTTTTCCACCCTCCACGGCGTGCCCCCGGAGGTGAGCCGCCGGCGGAAGGAGATCCTCTTTGCCCGCTTCGGCATCGACCGCTTCGCGGAGGTGAAGGTGGCGGAATTGTCCACCGGCATGAAGCAGAAGGTGTCCCTGGTGGTGTCCATCGTCCACGACCCGGACATCATCATCTTTGACGAGCCCACCAACGGCCTGGACGTCCTCACCGCCCGGGTGGTCACCGACTTCCTCCAGGAGCTGCGGAGCCAGGGCAAGACCATCATCGTCTCCACCCACATCTTCAGCCTGGTGGAGAAGCTCTGCGACCGGGTGGGGATCCTCATCGACGGCCGCATGGTCTGCTGCGACACCCTGGACAACGTCCGGCAGGGGGAGAGCCTGGAGGACAGGTTCTTCGATATCTATCGGGAAACGGCAGGTGACGGGGAATGAAACGAAACGGTATTCTTGCCATCATGCGCAAGGAGCTGGCCCGCTTTTTCAGCGACAGGCGGATGGTGGTCAGCATCCTGCTGCCGGGCGTCCTGATCTATGTGATGTACAGCTTCATGGGGCAGGCCATGGTCAGCCTCTACGGCGTGGAGGAGGACTACGTGCCCACGGTCCAGGCGGTGCACCTGCCGGCGTCCGTGGCGGACCTTCTGGAGGCCGCGGGAGGGCTCAATCTGCTGGAGGTGGATGAGGCCGCCGTGGAGAGCGCCAAGTCCGCCGTGACGGACCAGACCCTGGACCTGCTGGCGGTGTTCCCGGCGGACTTCGACCAGGCGGTGGCGGCCTACGCCCCGGACAGCGGCCGGCCGGCTCCCAACGTGGAGCTCTACTACAACGCCGCCTCCACCGCCTCCCAGAGCGCGTACATGCTGCTGACGGGCCTTCTGGATGGATATGAGGCCCAGCTGGCCAACAAGTTTGATATCAACGCCGGGGGCGGGACCTACGACCTGGCCACGGAAGAGGACACGGCGGGGACCTACTTCGCCTCCCTCATGCCCCTGCTGCTGATGATCTTCCTCTACTCCGGCTGCGTGGCGGTGGCCCCGGAGTCCATCGCCGGGGAGAAGGAGCGGGGCACCATCGCCACCATGCTCATCACCCCCATCCGCCGTGGGGATATCGCCGTGGGCAAGATCCTGGCCCTGGCGCTGATCGCCCTGCTCTCCGGCGCCTCCAGCGCCATCGGCACGGTGCTGTCCCTGCCCAAGCTCATGGGGGCGGCCTCCGACGGACTCTCCGCCAATATCTATGGCCTGCGGGACTACCTCCTGCTGGCGGCGGTGATCCTCTCCACGGTGGTGCTGCTGGTGACCCTGATCTCCATACTCTCCGCCTTCGCCAAGACGGTGAAGGAGGCCCAGACCTATGTGATGCCCCTGATGATCCTGGTGATGGTGCTGGGGGTCACCGCCATGTTCGGCGGCGGGGCCAAGACGGCGCTGTGGTACTACCTGATCCCTCTGTACAACAGCGTGCAGTGCATGGTGGGGGTGTTCTCCTTCAGCACGGTCACCGCGGGGGTGGCGGCGGCCCTGGCGGCCAACGCGGCGTACACGGCCCTGGGGGTGTTCCTCCTCACCCGGATGTTCCACAGCGAGAAGATCATCTTCTCCCGGTAAAAATTGAGAAAAAGCCAGCGGAAGGGCTAAACAACCCCATCTTGTGCGGACAGCACAAAAAAGCCTCTATGTAGGGAAATATTATAGTTTTAAGGGGAGTGGCGCAGCGTGAGCGGCGCCACTCCAGTTTTTAACTGAATGCGATCATGGTTGTAAAAATCGATGTAGCGTTCAATCATCTCATTGGCCTCGCGGAATGAGGCCGGTTTATGGTGGTAGATACACTCTGTCTTGAGGATGGAAAAGAAATTTTCCGCCATAGCGTTGTCGTAACAGTTTCCGCGTCTTAACATGGACGGCGTAATGCCATGAAACTTTGTCAGGTTAAAGTATGCTTGCGAGGTGTATTGGAACCCCTGGTCGCTGTGGAACTGCACCTCCGCAGCGGCCCTCTTTTTCTCCCGCTTCATGGCCAGGCGAATGGTGTCCAGCACCAGGTTGACTGTCTGCTCTGTGCCGGCCTTGTAGGCAACAATGCTGTTGTCGTAAAGGTCCCGGATCATGGACAGGTACAATATGCCCTGCTTGGTGTGGATGTAGGAGATGTCTGTTACCCATTTGCTGTTGGGCCGGTCCGCATGGAACTCTCTGTTGAGCAGATTTTTGTACTTGTGTACCTGCTGCCCCAGCTGCTGCTCCTTCCTGTGGAGTGCAGGAAATCCCGCAGCAACTCATTTTCCATCTTGAGCCGTTTGTTCTCGTACTTGTACTCCTCCAACGTTTTGCAGGTTTACGCCCTTGTGTCTTCGGAAGGACAGGTTCCTTTAGCCAGCACTGAATGGCCCACCGCCTGATCCCATACTCCCGGCACAAAGCACGCTGGCTTTCTCCCGCGCGGATTCGGGACACCACTTCTTCCTGTAACCCCAACGGATACTTTTTCATCAGATTCTGGCTTTGAGACATGAAAATTGGTTGTCCATGGTGAGGAGCTATGCTATGATAAGAAACACTTACCGAGGCCAACCGGGCCAGAATGGAGAACGACATGAGAGAAGTAGATCCCCAAAGCACCTCCCGGGCGCTGGCCTTTGAACTGTGGATGAAAGCCCCCATGCCCATGGTGACCCTGATGAAGACCTTGGATGTGACGGCGCTGGTGCGTCTGAGCCGAAAGCGGAATTATAAATTCAATATGCTCCTCTGCTGGTGCATCGGAAAGGCGGCGGCGGAGATGGAGGACTTTTACCTCCTTCCGGTGGGGGATAAGCTGATGCAGTACGACAGGCTGGCTGTCAACACGGTGGTGGCCACTCGGAACGGCGGCATCGCCACCTGTGACATCCCCGTTTCTGCTGATTTGGAGCAATTCAACCAAGATTACTTAAAGCTCACCGGACAGGTCCGGGAGAGCGGAGAGAGCTATGAGCTGGGGGAGGAGTATATGGTCATCGGCACCTCCGCCCTGGCGGGATATGAGATCGACGGCGCGGTGAATATCTACGCCGGGTGCTACAACAATCCCTTCCTCATCTGGGGCAAGTATCGCAAGAAGTGGCTGCGGGCCACCCTGCCGGTGTCCTTCCAGTTTCACCACACCCAGCTGGACGGCATCCCGGCGGCGGAGTTTCTGGAGCGGCTCCAGCGGGAAATCCAAAAACTTTGAAATTTCCCCTTGACTTTGACGCTCCGTCAACTGGTACCCTATTCCCAAGGAGGGATATCTATGGAATATTCCATTCAGGAGCTGTCGCGCCTGTCCGGGGTGACCACCCGCACCCT
>CALWYI010000072.1 GCA_944385715.1 uncultured Oscillospiraceae bacterium
CGGATTTTCCCGGCTACCGCCCTGAATAAATTTTGCTCTATTCCCACCTCAAATGGTGTTTACACAGAATTTGGGATAGTCTCACTGGATACTCTGTTCTGTGATGGTAGATGATGTGATATTTTACCCTTGCTCTCACTTTCTCCCCGTGCAGCGCAGAAAATCCCGCAGCAGTTGATTCTCCATACGCAGCCGCTGGATCTCATAGGCCTGTTCTGCCACGATATCTCTTGGCGCAGCGTCTTTTCTCGGCCGGTCTTTGGACCTTGGAAGGATTCCTGCTTCCAGCCTGCGCTCTTTCCTCCGCTCCGTATCAGCAGTTGCTTCACTACATATTTATCCTTCAATCCATAGTACTCTGCCACTTCTCGTTGAGTTTTCCCCTCTGCCAGCATGGCCCTGATCTCGGGCAGCAGCGCTTGCACATGTGTGTAATTCCGTTTCTTCATGACAAGCCCCCCTGATGTAGTCTATTTCCCTACATCAGGGGGGCTTGTGTCACTGTCCGTTTTTACTGGACCTGTTCACTTTTTTCCGCTCCCTGCGGCTGTGGGAAGACCACGGCGGCCCGGGCCCTGCTGGCGGGGCGCAGCGTATGCGCCATAGACGCCGGGAGCGCCTCCCGGAAATCCGAATGGAAACATTCGCCGGGTTGCGCCGCGATCGCGCCAAGGGCGGCTCCATGCCAGCGGGGCCTTACCTGGACGGGGGCGCTGTCGGGCTTGCCGGCAGGAGCCAGGCTGCCCGCTTGTAGTAAAGGAAGAACACAAGGGAGCTGAGACACCAGGTCAGGGGGTAGACGATATAGACCATCTGAATGGAGTGGGTCATGGGGATGCTGACCGCGAGAAACGCCACCCGAACCACACACCAGAAGAACATCATGATTACCATGGGGGCAACCGCTTTGCCGGCCCCCCGCAGGATGGCGGCAATGGAGTGGGCGTGCGCCAGGAAGCAGTAGAACAAAGCGGCTGTCCGGGCTTTTTCCACGCCGAATCGGATCACCTCCGGCGTGGAATCGAAGGCCGCGATCAGCTGCGGCGCGAACAGGAACACCACGACTCCGGTCAGCTCGGCCAAGACGGTGGTGGCCAGGATTCCAAAGCGCGCCCCCTTCCGGGTGCGCTCGGCCTGTCCCGCCCCCAGGTTCTGCCCCACGAATATCGTCATCGCCATGGTAAAGCTGTTGATGGGCAGAAACGCAAAGCCCTCGATCTTGCTGTAGGCCCCGTAGCCTGCCATGGCCATCTCCCCGAAGGCGTTGATGTAGGACTGTACCACCACGTTGGCAAGGGAGATGATGGAGTTCTGCACGCCGGAGGGAAGTCCGATCCGGATGATCTGTCCCAGCATCTTCCGGTCAAATCTGATTTTTGAAAATTGCAGTCGGTAGCAGTCCCGCGTTCTGAGGAGCTGGACGAGGCATAAAATGGCGCTCAGCACCTGCGAAATGACCGTGGCCAGGGCGGCGCCGCCCACTCCCGTGTGAAAGACCCGGATGAACAGGACGTCCAGCACCAGGTTGATCACGGAGGAAAGCATGAGATAGTACAGCGGGTGGCGGCTGTCCCCGATCGCCTGCAGAATGCCCACCAGGATGTTATACATGACAAAGCCGAGAGAGCCTGCAAAATAGATCTGCAGATATACGGACGCCTCGGGCATGACGCTTTCCGGGGTGCCCATCCAGGACAGGATCTGGGGGGACAGCAGGACGCCCGCCGCGGTCATCAGAACGCCTGCGGCGAGGCCGAAGGCCACCGTCGTATGGACCGCGCGGTGGACGCCCTCCGCGTCCGAGGCGCCGAAATGTCTGGAGACGACAACGCCGGCCCCGGAAGAAATGCCCATCAGGAATCCGATCAGCATGAAGATCAGACTGCTGGAGGAGCTGACGGCGGCCAGTGCGCTGCTGCCCAGCAGGTTGCCGACAATCAGGGAATCCACGGTGTTGTACAGCTGCTGAAACAGATTTCCCAACAGCAGCGGCAAAGCGAAAAAGCTCATACGTTTTAGGATCGAACCGCTGGTCATCGGCTCGGCTGTCTTCAGCATGGAATCCCTCCCGCCGCAGCACCATACCGGCTGCAAGATACTTGCATTATATAGTTCTTTACCCGCGATAACAAGTGCGCGCCCGCCATTTTTACAGGAAAAATGGCTTTTCCGGCAGGCGGCGGACAGAATGCGGAGCGGAGCTGGGGGCGGAGAGGGCGCAAAATGGGCGGGGGGACAGGTGGAAAGTCCTCCGGCCCGCTCTTGACGAACGCGCCGGAATAGGGTATGCTTATGTCAATAAATTGCTACGTCATACATAAGACGGCTGATATAGGAGGACATGCCATGACAGAGCAGGCCGGATATTTGAAAAGCTTGAAAAGCGAGTCCGTGGTGCAGCGGGTCATCAACTGCCTCACCGACGCCATGGTCAATAAGGAGCTGAAGCCGGGGGACAAGCTGCCCACGGAGCCGGAGCTGGCCGCCGCCTTCGGTGTGGCCCGCACCTCTGTGCGGGAGGCCACCAAGATCCTCACCTACATGGGCGTGCTGGAGAGCCGCCGCTCCGAGGGCACCTTTGTGGCCAGCGGCTTTCAGGAGAGCATGATCGATCCCATGGTGTACGGCATCATCCTCAACCAGGGGGAGGATTTCCAGAGCCTCATCGAACTCAGGGAGCTGACGGAGGTGGGAATTTTGCGCCTGGCCATCAAGAAGCAGAGCCGGGAGGGACTGGAGCTGATCCGGCAGCGCCTGGAGGAGTTTGAGTCCGCCGCCGCCCGGGAGGGCGATGTGCTGGAGAGCGTGTTTCAGGCGGACAACAACTTCCATGACGCGGTCTCCGCCCTGTGCCAGAACAGTTTGGTGGACAAGATCAACCGGGTGGTGCGGATGCTGACGTATGCTGTCCGCCACGACACCGTGGAGACCATGCTCACCACGGGCCGGGTCCAGGAGCTGATCCAGGCCCACTGGCGGATCTATGAGGTGCTGTCCCAGCGGACAGAGGCAGGCCTGGAGGAGATTATCCACAACACCTATTTCCTGGACGCCAATCAGAAGTAACCAGCCGGGAAAAATCCCCGCGACCCTCACAGCTTGGGGGCTGCGGGGATTTTTTGTCCCATCTCTTGGCAAAATTGACCAAATAGCGGCAGGGGCATTTATGAGAAAATGAGAAAGCTGCCGGAACCTATTGACATTCCACCCTCACAATGGTATTACATACATAGATGGTTATGTCAGACAAAGGACAATGAAGGAAGACAAACCATACCGGGGCGGCGGCAAGGGACTGGCCAGACTTTCCCCCTCCCCAATACAAAAAAAGGAGGCGCGCATGAACGGAAAAAAAGCGCTCACCCTGCTATGGATTTTGACGTTTACTTTCCTTGCCGCTGCCTGCGGCTTTAGAGACAGCGACAGGACGGAGCGGGATGAGGACGGCTACCAGCGCATCGAGCTGGTGATGGCGGTCAACGGCACGGATAACCAGATCGACGCCCGGGTGGCGGACTACTTCGCCGCGCTGGTGGAGGAGCGATCCGGCGGCAGCGTTACCGTGGCGGTGTTCCCCAACGACCAGCTGGCCGGCGGCAACGCCTCCCGGGGTATCGAGATGATCGCCTCGGGCAGCGTGGACCTGGCGGCCTACGCCACCTGCACCCTGGCGGTGGTGGACAGCCAGCTGCCGGTAGCCACCATTCCCTGGAGCTTCACCGACTACGCCGACGCCCGGGAAGTCATCGACAGCACCGGCGGCGCGTACTACGCCCAGCGGCTGGCGGAGAAGAACATGACCTACCTGGGCTCCTTCCACAACGGCTTCCGCCAGATCACCAACTCCAAGCACGAGGTCCGCACCCCTGCGGACATGAAGAACCTGAAGATCCGGGTGCCGGGCAGCGTGGTGTACATGGGCTTTTTCCGGGCCCTGGAGGCGGACCCTACCTCCATGAACTGGAGCGAGGTGTTCACCGCCATCCAGCAGAACACTATCGACGGCCAGGAGAACGGCGTCAGCATCACCTCCTCCTCCAAGATGCAGGAGGTCCAGAACTACCTCACCATGTGGGGCTACTCCTATGAGAACGACCTCTTTGTGGCCAACACCACCGTGTGGGAGACCCTGGAGGAGAAGACCAGGACGCTGCTGCAAGAGTGTGCCACCGAGGCCTGCGAGTGGGGCCGGGACACCCTGGAGGCCGAAGAGCTGGAACTCCTTGAGGAGTTTGAGGCGGAGGGGATGACCATTACCTACCTCACCGAGGAGGAGCTGAACGCCTTCAAGGCGGCCATCTCCGACTGGCGGGACGGGATCATCGCCGACTTCGGCCAGGAGGCCTGCGAGGCCTTCGGCATCACATCCTTTGACATCACGGAATGAGAGGAGGGAACAGAGATGATGCGTGTATTTGACCGGATCGAGGAGATCCTCTGCATGGTCTGTACGGTGGTGATGACGGTGCTGGTCTTCGCCAACGTGCTCTCCCGGTATGTCTTCCACAATTCCCTGTCCTTCTCAGAGGAGATCACGACGTACCTGTTCGTCCTCCTGAGCCTCATGGGGACCGCCATCGCCGCCAGGCGCCGGGCCCACCTGGGACTGTCCATCCTGACGGATGCGGTGCCCCCGGCGGTGCGCAAGGTCCTCCATGTCGTCGGCTTCGTCATCGGGGCCCTGTTTTCCGCCGCCCTCTTCTACTACGGCGTCCTGATGGTCATCAACCAGTACAATCTGGGCATGGAGACCTCGGCCATGCAGTGGCCCGAGTGGATCTACGCCACCTTTGTCCCCTTCGGAGCCTTCTTCATCGCCCTCCGCTTTCTGCAGGCGGCGGTGCAGGAGCTGCGGGCGGACGACCCCCACACCGATAAGGAGGTATCCGACCTATGATCGCAGCGGTCCTCTTCGCGTCCTTCGCGGTGCTCCTGCTCATCGGCGCACCCATCGCCATCTGCCTGGGGGTTTCCAGCGTGGCGGCCATGCTCCTCCAGGGAGCCGGGCGGCCGATAGAGACGGTGATGAGCAGTCTGCCCCAGCTGTTCTCCGCCTCCACCAGCAAGTTCGTGCTGCTGGCCATCCCCTTCTTCATCCTGGCGGGCAACATCATGGATAAGGCCCAGATCTCCCAGAAGCTGATCCGGCTGGCGGAGACCTGCGTGGGCCACTTCCGGGGCGGCCTCGCCATCGTGTGCGTCATCGTCTCCTGCTTCTTCGCGGCCATCTCCGGCTCCGGCCCCGCCACCGTGGCGGCCCTCGGCCTGGTGATGATCCCCGGCATGATCCGCTCGGGGTACAGCCCCGCCTTCTCCGCCGCCCTCATGGGCTGCGCCGGCGCCATCGGCGTCATCATCCCGCCCTCGATCACCTTCGTGGTCTACGGCTCCATCGCGGACACCTCCATCGGCGACCTGTTCATCGCCGGCGTGCTGCCCGGCCTCATCATGGGGGCGGCACTCATCATCGCGGCCCTGTGGATCGGCCGCAAGACCCAGCTCAAGTCCCTGCCCAAGGCCAGCGGCAAGGAGCGCTGGGAGGCCTTCAAGGACGCCTTCTGGGGCCTTCTGATGCCCGTCATCATCCTGGGCGGCATCTACGGCGGGTTCTTCACCCCCACCGAGGCCGCGGCGGTCTCCGTGGTCTACGGCCTCTTCGTGGGCGTATTCATCTACAAGACCGTGCGGATCAAGGAGCTCTACGCCATCATCATCGACTCCGCCAGCACCACCGCCACGGTCATGTTCATCACCGCCGCTGCCAGCCTCTTCGCCTACGTGCTCACCCGGGCCCGGCTGGACGTGGCCATCAGCGACGGCCTTGTGAACCTGACCAACGGCTCCACCTTTATCTTCTTCCTCATCGTCAACATCCTGCTGCTCATCGCCGGCTGCTTCCTGGATTCCACCTCCGCCCTGTACATCTTCACCCCCCTCTTCGTCCCCGTGGCCCAGGTCCTGGGGGTGGACCTCATCCATCTGGGCGTGGTGATGATCGTGAACCTAGCCATCGGCCTGTTCACACCGCCGGTGGGCGTGAACCTGTATGTGGCCTGCGGAGTGGCCAATGTGAACCTCAAGCAGATCTCCAAAGCGGTGGTTCCCCTTTTGGTCGCGGCCCTCATCGTGCTGCTGATCATCACCTATATCCCCGGGATCTCCACCCTGTTCACCTGATGGAGTCCCGCCTGAAAGGAGAAATACTATGAAAGAACAGCTGTCCCTCCAGCAGATGAAAAACACCTGTGTGGAGCTGAGAAAGAACATCATCACCATGATCTACAAGGCCCAGTCCGGCCACCCCGGCGGCTCCCTGTCCGTGGCGGAGTTTGTGACGGCCTGCTACTTCCGGGCCATGAACATCGACCCGAAGAACCCCAAGTGGCCTGACCGGGACCGGTTCGTCCTCTCCAAGGGCCATGTGTGCCCCGCCCAGTACGCCGCTCTGGCCATGAAGGGGTACTTCCCCATGGAGGTGCTGGACACCCTGCGGAAGGAGGGCTCCATCCTCCAGGGCCACCCGGACATGAAGAAGTGTCCCGGCATCGACATCTCCACCGGCTCCCTGGGCCAGGGCCTGGCCTGCGGCGTGGGGATGGCCCTGGCCGCCAAGATGGACGGGAAGAGCTACCGGGTCTTCGCCGCCCTGGGCGACGGCGAGTGCGACGAGGGCGAGATCTGGGAGGCCGCTCAGACCGCCAACAAGTACCGGCTGGACAACCTGGTGGTGTTTGTGGACTACAACAACCTGCAGCTGGACGGTACCTGTGACGAGATCATGCCCCTGGGGGACCTGGCCGGCAAGTTCCGTACCTTCGGCTTTGACGTCTACGAGATCGACGGCAACGATATGGAGCAGATGATGGCCGCCATGGATCTGGCCCTGGTGGTGAAAAACGGAAAGCCCAAGTGCATCTTCGGCCGCACCGTCAAGGGCAAGGGCGTCTCCTACATGGAGAATCAGTGCGGCTGGCACGGCGTAGCCCCCAATGAACAGGAATATAAGCAGGCCATGGAAGAACTGGACCGGCAGTATGTCGCGTGCTGAAGGAGGCAGAACAATGAACGAGATGAAGAAAGCGACCCGGGACGGCTTCGGTGAGGAGATCGTCCTGCTGGGCAAGGAAAACCCGAATCTGGTGGTGCTGGATGTGGATATCGGCAAGTCCTGCAAGACGGGAGCCTTCCGCAAGGAGCTGCCGGCGCAGTATCTGAACGTGGGCATCGCCGAGCAGAACGGCGCCGGCGTGGCGGCGGGTCTCGCCACCTGCGGCAAGGTCCCCTTTGTGGTCACCTACGCCGCCTTCGGCTCCATGCGGATGTGCGAGATGATCCGCCAGGAGATCTGCTATCCCCACCTGAACGTGAAGTTCGCCTGCTCCCACGGCGGCGTCACCCCCGCCAACGACGGCGCCTCCCACCAGGCCATCGAGGACATGGGCATCCTGCGCACCATCCCCAACATGACCGTCATCATGCCCGCCGACTACTGGGCGGCCCGGAAGCTGGTGCGGGCGGCGGCGGAATTTGACGGCCCGGTATATCTGCGCTTCACCCGGGACGCCATCCCCGTGATCTACGACGAGAGCGCGACATTCACCATCGGCAAGGCCAACTGGCTGCGGGAGGGCAAGGACGTGGCCATCATCGCCAACGGCGACACCGTCCGCCTGGCCCTGGAGGTCGCCGACAAGCTGGCGCAGGAGGGCATCTCCGCCCGGGTGCTGGATATGCACACCATCAAGCCCCTGGATACGGAGGCGGTGGAGCGGTGCGTCCGGGAGATCGGCAGGATCATCACCGTGGAGGACCACAACATCCTCAACGGCCTTGGCAGCGCCGTGGCCGACGTGGTGGCGGAGAGCGGCCGGGCGGTGCTGCGCCGGGTGGGGATTCAGGATCAGTTCGGCATGTCCGCCCCCTATGAGCGGCTGCTGGAGATGAACGGCGTCACCGCTGCCCACATCGCGGAGCTGGCCCGCGGCCTGATGGGCTGAAAAATTTTGGCCAAATATGTCTAACAACATTCATCATTCAACATAAAAACAGAGCATTAGAAAGGAAGGTCATCTTATGCTGGATTTCAACGGACAGGTCGTTCTTATCACCGGCGCCGGTTCCCCCAAGGGCATCGGCCGCACCATCGCCCACACCTTCGCCTGTCAGGGGGCCCAGGTGGTGATCACCGACATCAACCAGGAGGGCCTGGACGCCAACATCCGGGAGATGGAGGCCCAGGGCTGGAAGGCCGTCGGCATCGCCGGCAACATCTGCGACAAGGACTCCGTGGACGCCCTGGTGAAGACGGTGGTGGAGAAATTCGGCCGCATCGACGTGCTGGTGAACAACGCCGGCGTGTCCCAGAAGGTCACCGTGGAGGACATGACCCTGGCGGACATGCAGCGGATCTTCAACGTCAACGTCTTCGGCCTCTTCCTCATCACCCAGGCGGTGTGCCGGGTGATGAAGCAGCAGAAGTACGGCCGCATTGTCCACCTGAGCTCCGTCTCCGGCAAGCGGGGCGGCGGCGTGTTCGGCGGGGCCCACTACTCCGCCTCCAAGGCTGCGGTGCTGGGCTTCTCCAAGAACCTGGCCCGGGAGGTGTCGGAGTACGGCATCACCACCAACTGCGTCTGCCCCGGCCTCATCAACACCGAGATCTGGAAGAGCATGCCCCAGGAGCAGGCCGACGCCGTCATCGCCGGCATCCCCATGGGCCGCCCCGGCGAGACCCAGGAGGTGGCCGACGCCATCGTGTTCCTGGCCTCCCGGGAGGCCTCCTACATCACCGGTGAGGAGATCGACATCAACGGCGGCTCCCACATGGATTGATCCATACGCCGGAGCCCCCGGCACGCAGACAGCCGCCATCTCAATGGAACACCATTGAGATGGCGGCTGCGCGTGTTTGTCCTGTTATGGGGCGCCCGGGACTGCCCGGCGGGGATTCGCTGGCCGGAGAAGCGGGGAGCTTACCACGGGGTCAGCTCCAGGTACAGGTCTTTGTACTGCCAGGCCGAGTTGGTCCAGGACACGTCCTTGTCCATATCCCGCTGGACCACCTCGTCCCAGTGGTAGCGGTTGGTGAAGTAGAGGGTCTTGGCCCGGTTGACGGCGTCCAGCAGAAG
>CALWYI010000073.1 GCA_944385715.1 uncultured Oscillospiraceae bacterium
GCCCAGCAGGTGGGGATCAACTGCGTGGAGGGCAACTACGACGCGGTGCTGATCTCCGATTTCGACTCCCTGGCGGACCTGGAGACCTACAAGAAGGACCCTCGCCATGTGGCGGTGTCCGCCCTGTGCAAGGCCATCCGCACCGACCGGGTGGCGGTGGACTACGAGGTGTGAGAAATGGCAGAGCGATATGAGTGCTTTGGCCTGACCGACCTGGTGGCCCGGCCGGAGGACGCCTTCCGGCTGGCCGGCCTCGCCATCACCGGCGGCCAGCGGGTCCGGGGCTACGGGGGGGATTACTACCGGTACTTCCTGGGGGACGCCCAGGTGGTGGTGCGGACCATGGGGGACATGGACACCGGGGAGGAGCAGCTGCTGGGCATGGACGTCCAGCACGCCGAGGGCCCCCTCTGGGACTGCCGGGTGGTCAAGGATGTGACGCCGGCGGGAGCGGACCCCCTCCAGCGCCGGGTGCTGGTGGCGGCGGAGGGGACGGAGGACACGGCGGTGGTGGATGTGATCTGCGCCGACGTGCTGCCGGACTGGGAGCCGGGGCGGCGGCTGCGGCTGCGTCTCACCGCCTGTCCCCTGCGCCTCCACTATGACGACGAGCCCTGCCGGCCGGTGGTGGAGGCCCAGCAGGACACGGTGCTGCTCCAGGGGATCGTGAAGGACGTGCGGGTGGGGGAGACCTATATGGGCCTGGAGCCCATGACCCGCTTCATCAGCGCCACGGTGTCCACCAGCATGGGGGACGTGGAGCTGTGCCACGTGTCGGAGATGGTGCCGGAGGAGCAGAAGGACTTTGTCCGGGTGGGCGCCACGGTGTCCGCCCTGTGCCAGCTCTCCGGCGACGCCGCCGCGGGGGAGTACGCCGGAGGCGTGGCCTTCGGCGAGGAAGAGGACCTGGCGCTGCTGCGGGACTTCTTCCGCCACGGCGGCGCCCAGCGGCTGCGGCCCGTGATGCACAGCGAGTGCCGCTTTGTCAACGACTACGCCGGCGTGACGGTGGAGGGGGCCGACCAGGTGACGGCCCTGCTGCGGGACATGGAAACGGACATGGCGGGAAAGTGGGCCGTGGCTTACGGCCGGATCTCCTCCGTGGAGCAGTCCGGGGCCAATCCCCCCGCCTGCGCCCCGGGGAAGCGGTGCCTGCTGCTCTCCCCGGCGGACAAGCCGGAGCGGTACGCGGCGCTGTGCCTCATCGACACCGACAGCCTGGGCCGCATCCGCTGCCTGACCCTCAGCCGGGACAGCCGGTATGATTTTGAACCGGAGGCCGGTACCGCAGTCACGGGATAACAGTGCAATATTAAAGAGGCGCGCCGCACAAGCGGCGCGCCTCTTTTGTGCCGTATTCGTTTACAGTTCCCAGGTGGGACCGCCGTCCGCGGCGTTTCCGTAGGGGCTGCGGCCCAGCCGCCGCTGCGCCTCCTCGAAGTAGCCGAGGTCGCACAGGGACATATAAGGCAGCAGCCAGATGCTCAGAAGTCCCGCAGTGAAGGCGGAGAGGATGCTCCAGCCGATGAAGCTGAGATCCAGGACGAAGAGGTCCCACTTCATCCCACGGGTCTGCTCGCAGCTCATCCGGATGGCCGCCCCGGCGGAGAGGGAGGGGTCCACCAGCAGGTTGTAGGTGGCGAAGCGGTAGCGGTAGGCGGCGATGATGCCGGGGAAGAAGAACAGCAGGGACCAGAGGAACACCTTGATGGTGGTGAGGATGGAGCACCAGATCAGCTTGCCCGCCAGACCCAGCCCGTCCGCCAGGGTGGACACCGGCATCTCCCGCCCCTGGCGGATCCCCATGCAGTAGAGGTAGAACCCGCCGCAGAGCACCGTCGTGAAGAGAGAGATCAGAATGGAGAAGAACAGGGAGTAGGCGGAGGCGGAGGAGACGAGACCCGCCATGGCCATCAGCTCCTCCTGCGACATCTCCAGAAGAGCGGCGGGATCGGCGGAGGCCAGGTAGCTGGCGTATTCAAAGAGCCGCCAGGTGGGAAAGAGAGTGCCGTATTCCACCAGGGACTGGACCTTGTCGAGCGCCATGGTGATGGCAAATATCAGTAAGCCTATGAGCAGGGGGGACACTCTGGCCTGACGCATGATGCCCTTGGCCTCCCGCTTGATTTCCGCGCGATCTATCATATTTGCGATCCTCCTGAGAAAAATGGGGGGATTTTCTTTTGCACTGAGCGTATCATAGCAGAAGGGAATGCAAAAAGCAAGCAGGCCAAAAACGGGTTTTCGTGATAAAATTAACGAGCTTGCCCAGAATTTAACAACCTATTCTGCAAAAAAATCATAAAAACATGGAAATTTATCTGGACAGGTGGAGAAGATGGGAGTATGATGGACCCTGTAGAAATTATGGACCTGTGGGTCCGCTTGGAAAAATGAGGTGAGGAAATGGCACAGCCCTTCTTTGGCGGCATTCATCCCAACGACAAGAAAGCCGCCACCAACAAGAAGCCCATCGAAAAGCTGCCGCCTCCTGCCCGCGTGGTGATCCCGATGTCCATGCACATCGGCGCGCCGTGCAAGCCCTGCGTCGCCGTTGGAGATACGGTGACCGTGGGCCAGCGGGTAGGGGAACCGGTGGCTTTTGTCTCTGCTCCCGTCCACGCCAGCATATCCGGCAAGGTGGTGGCGGTGGAACCCCGGATCCACTTCAGCGGCGTTCCGGTGATGAGCGTGGTCATTGAGAACGACTTCAACGACACCATCTGCCCGGACATCCGCCCGGTGGAGAAGCCCAACGAGCTCTCCGCCGAGGAGCTCTCCGAGATCATCAAGAACGCCGGTATCGTGGGCATGGGCGGCGCCACCTTCCCCACCCATGTGAAGATCAGCTCCGGTCTCGGCAAGGTGGACACGGTGATCATCAACGCCTCGGAGTGCGAGCCCTACATCACCAGCGACCACCGCTTCCTCCTGGAGTACCCGGAGGAAGTCATCGGCGGGGCCACCATCCTGGCCCGGGTGTTCGGCGTGGACCGGGTACATATCGGCGTGGAGGCCAACAAGCAGAACGCCGCGGAGCTCCTGCGGCTGAAGATCGAGGAGGCCAAGGCCCCCGTGGTGGTGGAGGTCCTCCACACCCGCTACCCCCAGGGCGCGGAGAAGCAGCTGTGCCAGTCCATTACCGGTCGGCAGGTGCCCCCCGGGGCGCTGCCCGCCGCCATCGGCTGCGCGGTGTTCAACACCGTCACCACCGCCGCCATCTACCGGGCGGTGTACACCGGCATGCCGGTGACCCACAGGGTGGTCACCGTCTCCGGCTCCGGCGTCAACGAGCCCAAGAACCTGGAGTGCCCCATCGGCACCCCCATCTGCGAGCTGCTGGACGCCTGCGGCGGCGTGAAGAAGAGCACCTTCAAGATCCTCATGGGCGGGCCCATGATGGGACACGCCCAGTACGACATGGACGCCCCCATCGGCAAGGGCACCAACGCCATCCTGGCCTTCTGCGAGGACGAGGAGCGGACGGTGGAGCACCCCGCCTGCATCCGCTGCGGCAAGTGCATGAGCGTGTGCCCCATGAAGCTCCAGCCGGTGTTTATGTACCAGTATGAGCGCGCGGGCATGCTCCAGGAGCTGGAGGACGCCCATGTGATGGACTGCATGGAGTGCGGCGCCTGCACCTATATCTGTCCCGGCCGGCTGCACCTGGTGCAGGCCTTCCGGGCGGGCAAACAGAAGATCAACAATGCCAAGGCCGCGGCCAAGGCTGCCGCTGAGGCGGCCGCCAAGGCAGCGGAAGCGAAGAAGGAGGCGTGAGTATGGACTATAAGGAATTGAATCTCATCGGCTCCTCCTCCCCCCACATCCGCACCAAGGACGGCACCGCCCACATCATGGCGGAGGTCCTCATCGCCCTGGTTCCGGCCCTGGCCTTCTCCGTGTACAACTTCGGCTGGTACGTGCTGACAGTCACGGCGGTGTCCGTGGTGGGCTGCTGCTTCTTCGAGTGGCTGTACCGGACGCTGATGAAGAAGAACAACACCATCGGGGACTGCAGCGCCGCCGTCACCGGCGTGCTCATCGCCTTTGTCTGTCCCCCCAACATCCCCCTGTGGATCATCCTCATCGGCGACTTCTTCGCCATCGTCATTGTCAAGCAGCTCTTCGGCGGCATCGGCAAGAACTTTCTGAACCCGGCCCTGGCGGCGAGGGCCTTCATGCTCTCCTGGGCCAGCGCCATGAGCACCTGGGTGGCGCCGGGGTCCCATCTGCCGGTGTTCGGCACGGTGGACGTGGTCACCTCCGCCACCCCCATGGCCTATCTCCACGAGAACAATCTCCAGGGGCTGATGGAGGTCTACGACCTCCGGGACATGTTCGTCGGCTTTATTGGCGGGTCCCTGGGTGAGGTCAGCGCCCTGCTGCTGATCCTGGGCGGCGTGTGGATGATCTTCCGGAAGATCATCACCTGGTACATCCCTGTCAGCTACATCGGCACCGTGGCGGTGCTCACCTTCCTCTTCCCCCGGGGGAACGACCCCATGACCTGGATGCTCTACAACGTCCTGGGCGGCGGACTGATCCTGGGCGCCTTCTTCATGGCCACGGACTATGTCACCTCCCCGGTGAGCCACAAGGGCCAGGTGATCTTTGGCGTTGGCTGCGGCCTCATCACCGTGTTCATCCGGTACTTCGGCTCCTACAGCGAGGGCGTGTGCTACGCCATCCTGGTGATGAACCTCACGGTGTGGATCATCGACAAGAACACCCGGCCCTCCCGGTTCGGCGTGGTGAAGGAGCCCAAGGCCCCCAAGGAGGCCAAGGAGCCTGAGAAAAAGAAGGAGGCGGCGGCGAAATGAGCAAGGAGAACACGGCTCCGGTCCAGCCCAAGGCGAAAGTGGAGCTGGACCCCCGGTTTACGGCCAAGCTGACGCTGACCCTGCTGGGGATCTGCGCTGTGGTGGCGCTGCTGCTGGGCGTGGTCAACAGCGTCACGAAGCCCATCATCGAGGAATTTCAGGCGGAAAAGACCGCCGCGGCCATGGGCCAGGTGCTGCCGGCAGACGAGTATCAGAAGGTGGAGATCACCTATCCCAACGTGACGGCCCTGCACAGGGCCCTGTCCGGCGGGGAGGAGATCGGCTATGTGGTGGAGGTCACCTCCAGCGGCTTCGGCGGAACGCTGAGCATGGTGGTGGGCGTGGATATGGACGGCGCCGTCACCGGCGTGTCCGTCACCGACAACTCCGAGACCGCCAACATCGGCACCAAGGTGGTCAACGACCAGACGGTGCTGGACCGCTTCATCGGCATGAGCCACGCGGACGGCGAGATCACCGTCAACTCCGGGAGCAACCGCTTTGACGGCGTGTCCGGCGCCACCGTCAGCTCCAAGGGCGTCACCGCCGGCGTGAACACCGCTCTGGCCGCTGTGGCGGAGCAGAAGGGGGGAGAGGCATGAACTTCGGTAAACAGTTGAAAGAGGGCCTCCTGACGGAGAACCCGGTGCTGGTGCAGCTTCTGGGCATGTGTTCCACCCTGGCCATCACCACTTCTATCTCCAACGGACTGGGCATGGGCGTGTCGGTGCTGATCATCCTCACCTGCTCCAACATCGTCATCTCCCTGCTGCGGAAGATCATTCCCGACCAGATCCGCATCGCCGCGTACATCGTGGTCATCGCGGGCTTCGTCACCATGGTGGACCTGCTGCTGCAGGCCTACTTCCAGGACATCGCCGAATCCCTGGGGGTGTTCATCCCCCTGATCGTGGTCAACTGCATCATCCTGGCCCGGGCGGAGTCCTTCGCCTCCAAGAACAAGGTGCTGCCCTCCGCGGTGGACGGCATCTGCCAGGGCATCGGCTACACCCTGGTGCTGCTGGTGATGAGCGCCATCCGGGAGCTGCTGGGCAGCGGCTCCCTGGCGGGGAATCAGATCTTCCCCGCGGAGTACGGCGCGCTGATGATGGCCCTGCCGGTGGGCGGCTTCCTGACGTTGGGCTGCCTCATCGCCCTGATGCAGTGGGCCCAGGACAAGGCCGCCAATAAGGAGGGTAAGTAAGCTATGGATATTACGAAACTGCTCTCCATCTCCCTGGGAGCCATTCTGGTCAACAACTTCATTCTGGTCCAGTTTTTGGGCATCTGCCCCTTCATGGGCGTCAGCAAGAAGATGGACACCGCCGTGGGCATGGGCTTCGCCGTGATCTTCGTCATGGGCCTTGCCTCCGCCCTGTGCTACCCGGTGAACGTGCTGCTGATGAAGCTGGATCTGGAGTACATGCAGACGGTGGCCTTCATCCTGGTCATCGCCGCCCTGGTCCAGTTCGTGGAGATGTTCCTCAAGAAGTCCATGCCCACCCTCTACGAGGCCCTGGGCGTGTACCTGCCCCTCATCACCACCAACTGCGCCGTGCTGGGCGTGGTGCTGCTGAACGTGCAGGAGGGCTACAACTTCATCGAGTCCGTGGTCTACGGCATTACCGGCGGCGCGGGCTTCCTGCTGGCCATCGTCCTCTTTGCCAGCATCCGGGAGCGGCTGCAGTTCTCCGAGCCCCCCAAGGCCTTCCGGGGCTTCCCCATCGCCCTGATCACCGCGGGGCTCATGGCCCTGAGCTTCATGGGCTTCAGCGGCCTCCAGGTCTGGTAAGGGAGGGATGAGACGATGAATATTCTCTATGCGCTTTTGCTCCTGGGCATCCTGGGCGGCGTGTTCGGCCTGGTGCTGGCCATCGCCTCCAAGGTGTTCGAGGTCAAGACGGACCCGAGGCTGGCGGAGATTCTGGACGCCCTGCCCGGGGCCAACTGCGGCGGCTGCGGCTTTCCCGGCTGCGCCGGCTGCGCCGCCGCCATCCTGGCGGGGAAGGCCCCGGTGAACGCCTGCCCCAGCTGCAGCGGGGACAAGACCGCCCGCATCGCCGCGGTGATGGGGGTGGAGGTCAAGGCGGTGGAGCGCCGGGTGGCCTTTGTCCGCTGCTCCGGCGGCGACCGGGCCGGCCACAAGTTTGACCGCTATGTGGGCCTGGACGACTGCGTGGGGGCCATGAAGGTCTCCGGCAACGGCACCCTGGACTGCGCCTACGGCTGCCTGGGCCTGGGCACCTGCGTGAAGGCCTGCAAGTTCGGGGCCATCCGCATCAACGAGCACGGCGTGGCCGAGGTGGACCGCCACAAGTGCACCCACTGCATGCAGTGCGCCGCCGCCTGCCCTCGACACGTCATCACCGATGTGCCCTACTCCTCCGACATCCTGGTGCCCTGCGGCAACAAGGACAAGGGGGCCGTGGCCAAGACCCACTGCGCCGTCAGCTGCATCGGCTGCCGCCTGTGCGAGAAGAACTGCCCCACCGGCGCCATCGCCGTGGTGGACAATGTGGCCGTCATCGACTACAAGAAGTGTACCTCCTGCGGCACCTGCGTCACCAAGTGCCCCCGGAAGCTCATCGTGGACATCCACAACAACGGCAAGGTGGCCCCTGTGGTGATTTCCCAGTAGGACGGAATAAGGCGCGCGCCCTGCCGCCGCCCTGTTCCAAGCCCCTTTTATCTGCAGTGACAGAACTCCCGTGGAATCTTGAGATTCCACGGGAGTTCTGTTTGAATGCCGTTGCGCTGCGGAGAGCCGCGCGGGAACTGTCGCTTGGCGGAGGCAATCCGCCGCCCCGCGGCCGGCGGAGAACACTGCGGCGAATGGCCGGACGGGCGGTTGACATTTTGACTCTAATCTGTTAGACTAAAGTTGACTCTAACAGATTAGAGGAGGATGCGCCCATGGATACGCCCAAAGTGTTTGAGAGCGAATACCGCTTCTGCCTGATCCTCTGGGAGCGGGAGCCCGTGACCAGCGGAGAGCTGGTGAAACTGTGCCGGGAGCGGCTGGGCTGGAAGCCCACCACCACCTACACCGTCATCAAGCGGCTGTCGGAGCGGGGGGTGCTGAAAAATGAGCACGCGGTGGTAACCGCCCTGGTCACCCGGGATCAGGTCCAGGCAGCGGAGATCGACGAGCTGGTGGAGAAGAAGTTTTCCGGGTCTCTCCCCGCCTTTCTCTCCGCATTTGTCCGCCACCGCCGTCTCACCCCGGCGGAGCTGGACCAGGTCCAGGAGATGATCGACCGGTACAGAAGGGGGGAGGACGATGAGTGAGCTGTTTCTTCACCTGTTGAACCGGGGTGCCGCCGCCGGGTGGCTGGTGCTGGCGATTCTGGTGCTGCGGCCGCTTCTGGCCAGAGCGCCCGGCTGGGTACGCCCCGCCATGTGGGGCTTGGTGGCGCTGCGGCTGATCCTGCCGGTGACGGTGGAGAGCGGCCTGAGCCTGCTCCCCAGCGCCGAAGTGGTCAGCCCGTCTGTCCTGACAGACCCGTCTCCCACTGTCCACACCGGCATCCCCGCCGTCAACAGCGCGGTGAATCCCCTGCTTGGCCGGATCTTTGCGCCGCAGCCCGGGGACAGCGCCAACCCTCTGCAGGTCTGGGCGCCGGTGCTGGCGGCGCTGTGGCTGACGGGGATGGGCCTGCTGCTGCTCTACGCCGCTTTCAGCACCTGGCGGCTGCGGCGGCGGATGGCCTCCGCTGTGTGGCTGGGGGACAACGTCTACCAGAGCGAGGCCGCGGCGGCCCCCTTTGTGCTGGGGCTGGTCCGCCCCAGGATCTACCTGCCCTTCCGGATGCCGGAGGGGACCCTGGACCTTGTGCTGGCCCACGAGCGGGCCCACATCCGGCGGGGGGACCACTGGTGGAAGCCCCTGGGGTTCCTGCTGCTGGCGGCGTACTGGTTCCACCCCCTGCTGTGGCTTGGCTACGTTCTGTTCTGCCGGGACGTGGAGGCCGCCTGCGACGAGGCGGTGATCCGGGATCTGGACCGCGGCGCCCGGGGGGACTACGCCCAGGCCCTGGCGGACTGGAGCGCTCCGGCCCGGCGGAGCTCCCCCTGCCCACTGGCCTTCGGGGAGACCGGGGTGCGGAGCCGGGTGAGGCGGGTGCTCCGCTACCGGCGGCCCGGGGCCTGGACCGCCCTGGCCGGGGCGGCGCTGTGCCTCCTCCTGGCGGGGTGCTTTCTCACGGACCCGGTGGAGCCGGGGCAGATGACCCTGGCGGACGTGCTGGCCCTCTCGGAG
>CALWYI010000074.1 GCA_944385715.1 uncultured Oscillospiraceae bacterium
TCTGTCTCTATCTGTCAGACCTGCCGCCAGGTGAGTTTTCGATACTGACCTGTGATACGCGAAACGAAGTTTCGCGCAAAGTTTTCTTTTGCCCCTTTTCTTTTTCAAAAGAAAAGGGGGAACTTCTGCATATGAGAGGAAGGTGGCGCGCACCGTGTCGTTTTCAGGAGAAGTGAAGAGCGAGCTGTGCCGGGCGGCCATGAGCCGGGGCTGCTGCGCCCGGGCGGAGCTCTACGGCGCGCTGCTCTACTGCAACACCTTCACCGCCCAGGAGGTCCGGGTGATCACGGAGAGCGAGAGCTTCGCCCAGCGGCTCCCCAAGCTGCTGGACCGGGCCTTCGGCATGGCCTTTGACCGTCTGCCCAGCGACAGCGAGCAGAAGTACATCTTCCAGATCACGGAGACGGGAAAGCTGGCGAGGATCATCGACGCCTTCGGCTTCGACCCCCGGCAGAACCCGGTGCTCCACATCAACTTCGGCCTTCTGGAGGAGGACTGCTGCCGCTCCGCCTTTCTGCGGGGGGTATTCCTCTCCGGCGGCAGCATCACCGACCCCGCCAAGCGCTACCACCTGGAGCTGGTCACCAGCCACGCCCAGGCCAGCCGGGAGCTCTACGCCCTACTGTCCGACATGGGCTACCGGCCCAAGCAGGTGGCTCGGGGCGGCTACCAGGTGACCTATTTCAAGAACAGCGACCAGATCGAGGACTTTCTCACCGCTATGGGCGCGCCCCTCTCCGCCATGGAGCTGATGAATGCCCGGGCGGAGAAGGAACTGCGCAACGGGGTGAACCGCCGGGTGAACTGCGAGGCCGCCAACCTGGACAAGGCGGTGGACGCCGCCCAGGAGCAGCTGGAGGCCATCCGGCGGCTCTATGAGCTGGACCGGGTGGAGAGCCTGCCGCCCCAGCTGAAGGAGACCATTGTCCTCCGGGAGACCTACCCGGAGCTGACCCTCAGCCAGCTGGCGGAGGAGTTTGACCCGCCCATTACCAAGAGCTGTCTCAACCACCGGCTCCGCAAGCTGATTGCCCTGAGCCGCTCATGAACGGAGAATACGACTATGTGTGAAAAACCGGACCGGACCGCCCTGGCCAACAGATACCACGATCAGGGCTACAGCTGCGCCCAGGCGGTGGCCTGCGCCTTCTGCGATATCCTGCCCTATGTCCCGGAGGAGCTGGCCCCCATCCTGGGGTGCTTCGGCGGCGGCTTTCGAGCGGGGGAGATCTGCGGCGTGGTCAGCGGGGCCGCCGTGGTGCTGGGCCTCCGCTTTCCCCACAGGGTACCGGGGGACCTGGCGGCCAAGGAGCGGGCGGCGGAGAAGATGAAGGAGTTCCACCGCCGGTTTCTGGAGCGGTTCCCCTCCCTCCGCTGCGCCGACATCAAGGAGCTGCCCGCCGCGCCGGAGAAGTCCCCGGCGGCGGCCCGCCTGGGCCTCCAGAAACCCTGCCCTGTCTATATCGTGGCGGCGGTGGAGATCCTGGAGGAGATGCTGGCGGAAAACTGAAGGGAGGAGGATGCCGGATGGGCGACCCAAACAAACCCATGAGCTGTCAGAAGACATTGAGAATTGTGAAGGCCTTCTTTTTCTGTGGATTGGGACTGCTGCTGCTGGCCTGGGCTGTTTTGTCTCTGTCCCAGGAAGTCTCAGCCCTCGTTGTTGTGCTGCTGGTATTGGGAATTGTCAGCGCTGTTTCCGGCCTTATTCTGTGCTGTGCCCGGCTGCGCTGTCCCTGTTGCGGCGCCTCCCTGATGCTGGGAGGGCGGATACCTTCCCGCTTACCCAACTTTTGCCCCGGCTGCGGAAAGCCCCTGGAATAAGACCGATTTTCATCCATTATACGCGACAGGCCCTGTATCGCCGTCAGAAAGGAAACGCCTATGTCCTTCGTTCACCTCCATGTCCATACGGAATACAGCCTCCTGGACGGGGCCTGCCGGATCGACGGCCTGGCCAAGCGGGTCAGGGAGCTGGGACAGAGCGCCGTGGCCGTCACCGACCACGGCGTCATGTACGGCGCCATCGACTTCTACCGGGCCTGCCTGAAGGAGGGCGTGAAGCCCATCATCGGCTGCGAGGTGTATGTGGCTCCCGCGGGCCGCACCCGCTTTGACAAGATCCACGAGTTCGACGCGGAGAGCCGCCACCTGGTGCTCCTCTGCCGCAACGAGGAGGGTTACCGGAACCTCAGCTACATGGTGAGCATGGCCTACCTGGAGGGCTTCTACATCAAGCCCCGGGTGGACATGGACCTGCTGCGCCAGTACAGTGGCGGACTCATCGCCCTCTCCGCCTGCCTCGCCGGGGAGATCCCCCGGCAGCTCCTCAACGGCAGCTATGACGCCGCCCGGGACTACGCCCTGGAGCTGCGGGATATCTTCGGGGAGGAGAACTTCTACCTGGAGCTCCAGGACCACGGCATCCGGGACCAGGCGGTGGTGAACCAGGGGTTGCTGCGCCTCCACGAGGAGACGGGGATCCCACTGGTGTGTACCAACGACTGCCACTATCTGGCCCCTGAGGACGCGGAGAGCCACGACGTACTCCTGTGCATCCAGACCGGCAAGCTGGTGGAGGACGAGAACCGGATGCGCTATGAGCCCCGGAATTTCTATGTCCGCTCCACCGAGGAGATGGAAAATCTGTTCTCCCAGTACCCCGACGCGCTGGAGAACACCCAGCGCATCGCGGACCGCTGCGAGCTCACCTTCACCTTCGGCAAGTACCACCTGCCCCGGTTCGCGGTGCCGGAGGGCTACACCGCCCAGACCTATATCCGGAAGCTCTGTGAGGAGGGCTTCGCCCGGCGCTACGGGGAGACCCACCCGGAGTACCACGACCAGCTGGACTATGAGCTGAGCATGATCGAGAAGATGGGGTTCACCGACTACTTCCTCATCGTCTCCGACTTTGTGAATTTTGCCCGGCGGCAGGGGATCCCGGTGGGACCCGGCCGCGGCAGCGCGGCGGGCAGCATGGTGTCCTACTGCCTCCACATCACCGACATCGACCCCATGGAGTACAGCCTCTACTTTGAGCGCTTCCTGAACCCGGAGCGGGTGAGCATGCCGGATATCGACATGGACTTCGGCGACACCCGCCGGGGCGAGGTGGTGGACTACGTCCGGGAGAAGTACGGCGACGACCATGTGGCCCAGATCGTCACCTTCGGCACCATGGCCGCCCGGGGGGCCATCCGGGACGTGGGCCGGGTGCTGAACATGCCCTACGCCGATGTGGACGTGGTGGCCAAGCAGGTGCCCAGCGGCCCCGGCGCTCTCCACATCACCCTGGATGAGGCGCTCAAAATGAGCAAGCCCCTCCGGGAGATGTACGAGCAGGACCCCCAGATCAAAAAGCTCATCGACACCGCCAAGGCCCTGGAGGGTATGCCCCGCCACGCCTCCACCCACGCCGCCGGCGTGGTCATCACCCGGGACCCGGTGTACACCTACGTGCCTCTGGCCAAGAACGACGAGTCGGTGGTGTGCCAGTACACCATGGTGACGCTGGAGGAGCTGGGCCTCCTGAAAATGGACTTTTTGGGCCTTCGCAACCTGACCATCCTGGAGGACGCGGTGGAGATGGTCCGGCGGCGGGAGCCGGAGTTCTCCCTGGAGAACATCCCCGAGGACGACCAGCCGGTATTCGACATGCTGACCCAGGGCAAGACCTCCGGCGTGTTCCAGATGGAGTCCGCCGGCATGACCGGGGTGTGCGTGGGGCTGAAGCCCCAGTCCATCGAGGACCTCACCGCCATCGTGGCCCTGTACCGGCCGGGCCCCATGGAGTCCATCCCCAAGTTCATCGCCTGCAAGCACAAGCCCAGCCTCATCACCTACAAGCACCCCTCCCTGGAGCCCATCCTCTCCGTGACCTACGGCTGCATTGTCTACCAGGAGCAGGTCATCGAGATCTTCCGCCGCCTGGGAGGTTACTCTCTGGGCCAGGCGGACATGGTCCGCCGGGCCATGTCCAAGAAGAAGGTCAAGGACATCGAGCGGGAGCGGGAAGCCTTCCTCCGCGGGGACCGGTCACGGAACATCTCCGGCTGCATCGCCAACGGCATCCCCGCCGACGTGGCAGAGGCCATCTACGACGAGATCTACGACTTCGCCAACTACGCCTTCAACAAGGCCCACGCGGTGTGCTACGCTGTGGTGGCCTATCAGACCGCCTGGTTCAAGTACCACTACCCCCGGGAGTACATGGCGGCCCTTCTCACCTCGGTGCTGGACAGCACCGACAAGGTCTCGGAGTACATCAACGAGTGCCGGGACATGGGGATCGCCCTGCTGCCGCCGGACGTGAACCGCTCCCGGGACAGCTTCACCGTGGAGGAGGAGGGCATCCGCTTCGGCCTGGTGGCCATCAAGAACATCGGCCGGGGCTTTATCCAGAACATGGTCCGGGAGCGGGAGGAACGCGGCCTCTTCACCGGCTTCCAGGACTTCTGCCAGCGGATGTACGACTACGACATCAACAAGCGGGCGGTGGAGAACCTGATCCGGGCGGGAGCCTTCGACTGCTTTGGGGCCTACCGCAGCCAGCTGGTGGCCATCCACGACAAGCTCCTGGACTCCATCGGCGACAGCCGCCGGCAGAATGTGGAGGGACAGCTGGACTTTTTCGGCATGGCTGCCGGCGCAGCCCGGCAGGCCCCCGCAGAGATGGCGCTGCCCCGCATCGACGAGTTCCCCCTGGACGAGCGGATGCGCCAGGAGCGGGAGGTGACGGGCCTGTATCTCTCCGGCCACCCCATGAACGCCTACCGGGAGGCCGCTCAGCGTGCCGGCGCGGTCCACATCGGCTCCGTCAACGAGGACTTTGCCCAGGAGGGCGGACCCACGGTGTACCAGGACGAGCAGCGGATCACCGTGGCGGGGATCGTCACCGCCTACAAGACCAAGTCCACCCGGGCGGGGAACCTGATGGTCTACGCCACCGTGGAGGACGACACCTCCTCCATTGAGCTCCTCTGCTTTGCCAAGGTGCTGGAGCGGTGCGGCCGCTTCCTCAAGGAGGGCAGCGCCGTGGTGGTCCAGGGCAAGCTGTCCGTCCGGGATGAGAAGCCCCCCCAGATTCTCTGCGACAATGTGGCGCCTCTGGGCGGCGGAGAGGGGACCCTCCTGCCGGACGCGCCGCCCCCGCCCCAGGCCAGGGCCGGCGTCCAGGTGCTGGAGGGCAATACCCTGTGGATTCGTCTCAGCAGCGCCCAGGACCCTCTGCTCCGCCATGTGAACCGGGTCATCAACATGTTCCCGGGCCAGACCCCGGCCCGGCTGGTGTTTGCCGACACGGGGAAGAGGCTGGGGGCAGGCTGTCTGCTGGCCAAGTCCCTGGTGGAGGAGCTCATCGAAGTGCTGGGCCAGGAGAACGTGGTGATCCGCTGAGTCTCTCTGATGGGACTCTCCGGCATCCTCTGCGGGGAAATGCGTTGAAAAGAGGATATCAGCTCTGCTATAATACAGGGTAACTGGCCTCAGGGGCCGGTTGCCCTGTTTTTTCATCTCTCCGGCGGCAGACGGAAGGGCTCCGCAGCAGCCGGAGAGACTTTGACGGGATGGCGGATAAATGGCTGTCTGCCTGGGCCAAGCAGCCCGGCGGAATGGCGGAGAGGAGCGGGTATGCTGCGGATATGGATGGGACCGGCCAATTCCGGCAAATCGGAAAAGGTGCTGCGGGAGATCCGGCGGCTGGGGGACGGGAGCTTCCAGCTGCTGCTGGTGCCGGAGCACGCCTCCCACCAGGCGGAGGTGGACCTGTGCCGGGCCTGCGGCCCCACCGCCGCCCGCCACAGCGAGGTGCTGAGCTTCCGGCTTCTCGCCAACCGGGTCCTCTCCCTCACCGGGGGGCTGGCCGACGGCGCGCTGGACGCCGGCGGCAAGCTCCTCATGATGCAGCTGGCCCTCCAGGAGGTGCTGCCCCAGCTGACGGTATACGCCCGGCCCTCCCGGAAGGCCCCCTTCCTGGGGGAGCTGGTGGCGCTGTTTGACGAGCTGGAGGCCTACCGGGTGGAGCCGGAGCGGCTGGGGGAGCTGTACCCCGCCCTGGAGGGCCTCTCCGGGGCCAAGCTCCGGGACCTGTCCCTCATCTACGCCGCCTATCAGTCCCGGCTGTACCGGGAGGGGAAGGACCGGCGGGACCGGATGGCAAAGCTTACGGACCACCTGGAGGAATCGGGCTATGTGGACGGCCGGGACGTGTTCCTGGACGGCTTCTCCTACTTCACCGCCCGGGAGGAGCAGATCATTTCCATCCTCCTCCGGCGGGCGAAATCTGTCACCGTCACCCTTCTGGGGGAGAAGGACAGTACCCTGGAGATTTTCCGCCAGGGCCTCCGGGCCCGGGACCGTCTGGTGCGGCTGGCCCAGCGGTGCGGCGTCCCCTGCGAGATCAACTATCTTTCCGCTCCAAAGCCCGGAACGGCGCTGGCCCATCTGACCGCCGCCTTTTTCAGCGGCGGCGGGGCCTGGGAGGGCGACTGCGGCGCCGCCGCCATCTACCGGGCCGACACCCCCTTCGCGGAGACGGAGTATGTGGCTTCCCAAATCCTCGCCCTGGTCCGCTCGGGGCAGTACCGCTTCCGGGATATCACCGTGGCGGCCCGGAACCTGGGGGACTACGAGGCGGTCATCGAGAGCGTGTTTGCCCGCTACGGCGTGCCGGCGTACCTCAGCCGCCGCAGCGATATTCTGGAGAAACCGGTCATTGCCCTGATCGCCGGGGCCATGGATGCGGCGACGGGGGGCTATGAATACGAGGATATGTTCCGCTGGCTCAAGACCGGTCTGGGGGGCCTCACCGACGGGGAGTGCGACCTGCTGGAGAACTATGTCATTGCCTGGGACATCCACGGCGGCCAGTGGGTCCGGGAGGAGGACTGGACCGCCAACCCCGACGGCTGGCGGGAGGGATTCACGCCGGAGCAGGCGGCGGCCCTCGCGGAGATCAACGCCCTGCGCCGCCGGGTCCGGGCTCCTCTCGCGGAGCTGGCCCAGGGCCTCCGGGAGGAGAAAACCGCTATTGGCAAGCTGCGGGTGCTCTGGCGGTTTCTGGATAGATTAGACCTGGCGGGCCAGCTGGAGGCACGCCGTGCTGTCCTGGAGGAGCGGGGGGAGCTGCAGCTGGCGGCGGAGTACGGCCAGCTGTGGGAGCTCCTCTGTGCCGTCATGGACCAGTTTGCGGAGATCCTGGAGGACGCGCCCCTGGACGCCGAGGAGTTTGCCCGGCTGTTCAAGCTGGTGCTGACCCAGTACGACGTGGGCACCATCCCCGTGTCCCTGGACCAGGTCCAGGTCACGGAGATCACCCGCAATGACCGCCATCGTGTGAAGGTGCTGTTCCTCATGGGGGCCAACGACCACGTGCTGCCCGCCGTGTCCTTCGGCCAGGGGCTTTTATCCCGGGAGGACCGGGAGAAGCTGCTGGAGCTGGGGGTGGAGCTCTCCCCCAGCGGGGCGGAGCTCTTCGACGGGGAGCTGCAGAACATCTACGCCGCCCTGGCCCAGCCTACGGACCGCCTGACGGTCACCTGGCCCGCCTCCGACAGCAAGGGGAACCCCCTGCGGCCCTCCTTTGTGGTGGAGCGGCTGCGGGCCCTGCTGCCGGGCCTCTCCGACACGGCGGAGGACGGCGGCCGCAGCTATCGGCTCAGCGCCGCCGTCCCCGCCCTGGAGACGGCGGGCAGCTATCCCGGCGGGCCCCTGTGGGACTACTTTGCCGGGGATGGACAATATAGCGCCGCCCTGGCCGCCATGGAGCGGGCCTCCGGGATGACCCGGGGACGGCTGAGCCCCCAGGCGGTGGAGACCCTCTACGGCCGCAGCTACCGCATGTCCGCCAGCCGCATCGACCGGGTCAACGCCTGCCACTTCGCCTATTTCATGGAGTACGGCCTCCGGGCGAAAGAGCGGACGCCCGCCGGCTTTGACGCCGCCCAGGTGGGCACCTTCCTCCACTACATCCTGGAGAATGTCACCCGGGAAGTGTGCCGGCGGGGCGGCTTTGCCCAGATGGGGGAGGAGGAGCTGCGCGGCCTCATCGACCAGATGATCCGGCAGTATATGGACGCGGCCATGCCCGGCTTTGACAGCCGGGACGCCCGGTTCAAGTACCTCTTCCGGCGGCTGAAAAAGACCGCCGCGGCCATTGTCACCAACGTGGCCGGGGAGCTGCGGGAGTCGGACTTCGTGCCCATGGCCTTTGAGCTCTCCTTCGGGGAGGGGGGTGAGCTGCCCGCCATCACCATCCGGGCGGAGGACGCATCCCTCACCGTCAACGGGAAGGTGGACCGGGTGGACGGCTGGCTGAAGGCCGGAAAGCTGTACCTCCGGGTGGTGGACTACAAGACCGGCAAGAAGGCCTTTGACCTCAGCGACCTGTGCCACGGCCTGGGGATTCAGATGCTGCTGTATCTGTTCGCCCTGGAGAAGGAGGGCGGGGTCCTCTTTGGAAAGGAGATCGTGCCGGCGGGGGTGCTGTATCTCCCCGCCAGGGACGTGCTGGTCAGCGCCCCCCGGAACGAGGACGGTTTGCGGCTGAAGGAGGCACTGGAGAAGGAGCTGCGCCGCAGCGGCCTGGTGCTGTCCCAGCCGGAGGTGCTGCGGGCCATGGAGCACAGCGCCCTGGAGTCCCCCCGGTTTCTGCCCCTGACCCTGGGGAAGGACGGCAGCATCACCAAGGGGGTGGCCACCGCCGCAGAGCTGGGGAAGCTCAGCCGCTATGTGGACAGACTCCTGGAGAAGATCGCCCGGGAGCTGAAGGCGGGCAACATTGACGCGGACCCCTGGAGCCGGGGGGAGAACGAGAGCGCCTGCACCTACTGCGAATTTGCCTCCGCCTGCCACTTTATGGAGGAGGGGGCCTGTGACCGGGCCCAGCCCCTCCGTCCGGTGAAGCCGGAGGCGTTCTGGCGCCATGTGGACAGGACCATCGGAGAGGAGGAGAGCCGATGAGCGTACAGCTGACAAGAGAGCAGCAGGCGGTGGTAGACGACCGGGGCGGACGGCTGCTGGTATCCGCCGCCGC
>CALWYI010000075.1 GCA_944385715.1 uncultured Oscillospiraceae bacterium
GCAACCTCTCCCACTGGTGGGGGAAGGGCCTGGACGCCCAGCACGAAAACTATGAAAACAACCTCTTCTGGTCAGCCATGGCGGATGGTAACAATGCCCAAAATTTCTCCACCTTTCACACGACCGCCACGGAGAATGAGGGGAGCTTCCTCCCCCGGCGGGAGGCCAAGGAGGTCTTTTCCGCCGCCGCGGTATTCGACGCTGAGGGGAACCTGCTCTGGCGCAGCTGGGAGGACTTCTTCTTTTTCGAGTATCTCACGGAGGCGGACTGGCTTACCGGGGCGGAGCGCTCCCATCAGAAGGCCCGGTGCCTCTTTGACCGCAGCCGCCTCACCGAGGCGGGACAGGAGATCCTCCGGGACGGCTCCCTGTCCATGGATGCCGCCGCCCTCCGCTTTTCCGGCACCTTTGACGGCGTGACCTTTACTCCCCGGACCATCGAGTACGTCGCCAACGACGATTTCCGGGACGCCCTTTTCGCCCGGGGCAGCGGCAGCTACACCGTTTCCCAGGTGGTGGAGGAGGCGGGGCTTACTTGGCAGCTCCTCTACGAGGACCCGGAGGCGGAACTTTCCGGGGAGGCCCTTATCCTCTACACCGACTGGTTCGATGTGTGCTGGCGGCAGGACAATGTGGTGTTCGACTACGACCAAGCGACGTATTACGGCTTCACCTCCCTGCTTCGGAATCTGGGGCCGGACCTGGCGGCAGGACAGCAGGTGCTGGCCCGCTACGAGGGGCTGGACCTGGTCCTCCCCAGTGTGAGCTACTGCACCAGCGTGGACGGGGAGCTCTATTTTGACGCCTACTACTACGGGCCGGAGGCCTACGAGGGAGAGGCCCCGGAGCTCCACTACTACATCGTCAGCGTGGTGGTCTGTTCCCCCTGGGTCACCGCCCTCCGGGAGCTGTGGCCCACCTATCTGGTCACACTCCTGCTGGCGGCAGCTCTGGCCTGGGCGGTGCGTCAGGTGATGATGCGGCGGCTGGTCGATCCACTGGAGCTGACGGCGGCGGATCTGGCCCTGTCCCTGCCGGAGGGGGAGCACTGGCAGAAAGACCGGGGCCTCTGGCGGGAGGCGGAGGCGGTCCGGGCGGGCCAGGCGGCCCAGCGGGATCTGCTGCGGATGCGGGACAATGAGCTCACCCGGCTGAACACCGCCCTCACCTACGCCAGGACCGCCGAGGAGAACCGCCGGCAGATGACCTCCCACATCGCCCACGAGCTGAAGACCCCCCTGGCGGTGGTCCACAGCTACGCCGAAGGGCTCAAGGAGCACATCGCCGAGGACAAGCGGGACAAGTACATCGACGTGATCCTCTCGGAGACGGAGCGGATGGACGCCATGGTGCTGGAGATGCTGGACCTGAGCCGCCTGGAGGCAGGCAAGGTAAAGCTCTCCCGGGACAAGTTCTCCCTGGAGGAGCTGGCAAGGTCCGTGTTTGACCGGCTGGAGATGGCCGTCGCGGCCAAGGAGCTGCGCCTCACCTTCGATTTTCCGGAGGACAGCGCCATCACCGCCGACGAGAGCCGGATCGCCCAGGTGGTGGAGAACTTCGCCACCAACGCGGTGAAGTACACACCCCCCGGCGGGAACATCGCCGTCTCCATCACCCGGAATTACCGGGGCGTCACCTTCACCGTGGCCAACGACAGCCCGCCCCTGTCTCAGGAAGCTCTGGACAAGGTATGGGATACCTTTTACAGAGTGGACGAGGCCCGGTCCGGCGGCGGCACCGGCCTGGGGCTGGCCATCGCCAGGCAGATCATTCTCCTCCACGGTGGAAAGTGTGCCGTGGAGAACACAGAGACCGGGGTGGCCTTTTCCTTCACCCTTCCGGGATAAACGGAAAAACCGGGGCGCGGCTTGATCGCCGCGCCCCGGTTGCTGTATGCGGTTGTGGGATATCAATACCGGCCGAAGTCGCCGGAGCGGCCCTGGGTCACATCGGAGCCGAACTCGTAGTCCTTACCGGGGAGAATGGCGTTGAGGACGATGCCGGCGATGGCGGCGATGGCAAGGCTGGTGAGGGTCACATGGGCCTCGCCGATGGTGAAGGTGACGCCGCCGGAGAAGCCCAGGCCGCACACCAGGATGATGGCGGCGATGATAAGGTTGCGGCTGTTGGTGAAGTCCACCCGGTTCTCCACCACGTTGCGCACGCCGATGGCGGAGATCATGCCGTAGAGGATGAAGCTGACGCCGCCGATGATGGCCGCGGGGATGGTGTTCACCACCACGGCAAAGGCGGGAGAGAAGGACAGCACGATGGCGTACACCGCCGCCAGCCGGATGACTCTAGGATCGTAGACCTTGCTGAGGACCAGCACGCCGGTGTTCTCGCCGTAGGTGGTGTTGGCAGGGCCGCCGAAGAGGGCGGAGAGGGAGGTGGCGATGCCGTCGCCGATGAGGGTGCGGTGGAGGCCGGGGTCCTCGATGAAGTTCTTACCCACGGTGGCGGAGATGGCGGACATGTCGCCGATGTGCTCCATCATGGCGGCGATGGCGATGGGGGCCATCACCAGGATGCCGGTGAGGTCAAACTTGGCGATGGAGCCGGTGAAGTCGGTGACGAAGGGCTGGAAGCCCAGCAGGCTCACGCCCTCCAGGGCGGCAAAGTTCAGCATGGGGCCGGTGGCGCCGGTGGCGGCGTCGGTGATGACCGTGGCGCCGCAGGCGTTGGCGATCACCGCCACAATGTAGGAGCCCACCACGCCCAGGAGGATGGGGATGATCTTGATCATGCCCTTGCCCCAGATGTTGGCCGCCACGATGATGGCCATGGCCACCACCGCCAGCCACCAGCAGGTGGAGGCGTTGCTCACAGCGGAGGGGGCCAGGTTCAGGCCGATGAGGATGATGATGGGGCCGGTGACCACCGGGGGCAGGAAGCGCATGACCTTCTTTACGCCCACGGCCTTGATGATGGCTGCCAAAATCACGTAGAGAAGGCCTGCCACCACGATGCCGCCCACAGCGTACTGGAGCTTCTCGGCAGGGTCCATGCCGGCGTACTTGCCGCCGCTCATCTCCGCCATGGCCTGGAAGCCGCCCAGGAAGGCGAAGGAGGAGCCCAGGAAGGCGGGCACCTTCATCTTGGCGCAGACGTGGAAAAACAGCGTGCCGAAGCCGGCAAAGAACAGGGTGGTCTGGATGTTCAGGGGCAGGCCGTAGCCCTGGACCAGGATGGGCACCAGCACCGTGGCGCCGAACATGGCGAACATGTGCTGCAGGCCCAGGATCAGCATCTTGGGTACCCCAAGCTGCCGGGCGTCGTAGATGGCGCCGCTTTGCTCATGGTTCATGATGTTGTTTCCTCTCTTTCACACACAAACTTCCCATCCCCCGCCGGTACGGCGGAAAATGGACAAAAAAATGCCGGTGACACGTCACCGGAAAATAGGAACAAAAGAGACGGTGAGAATGATGCAGGTACGCAACATGGCCATCACATTCATCTCCGCTACCCCTTTCGTCACATTACGATTATTATAGGTGCAGAGCAGAGGATTGCGCAAGCAACAGATGTTATAATATTTTGCTTTTTTTGCCGCATCCCCTTTGGACATTTTATTCATTGACAGAAAACTGCATTTCTGTAAGAAGTTGTCGTTACGCATTAGAAGGAGAGCAGCAGAAGCGCCGGGAGGAGCTCCCGGCGCTTCTGCTCTATTCAATGGATTTCAGGGATTCCGCCATATCGATCTTCCGGAGCCTGGGCTTGAGGGCCAGGAAGATCACCAGGGTGAACGCCAGGGTCAGCGCCAGGGAGTACAGATAGCTCACCGGGGCGATCCGGCTGGTGAAGTACATGGCGTCGATCTGCACCTGGGCCATGACGAAGGCGTGGAGGGCCTTGCCCATCAGCAGGCCCACCAGACTGCCCAGAGCGGAGAGCATGAAGATCTCCCGGAACACATAGGAGGCGGTCTCATTCTGGTAGAAGCCCAGGACCTCGATGGTGGCGATCTCCCGGATGCGCTCGGTGACATTGATGTTGGTGAGGTTGTAGAGGACGATGAAGGCCAGGGCCCCGGCGCAGACCACCACCACCACCACGATGTAGTCCATCCGGGTGAGCATGCTGTCCACCTGGCTGCGGGTAGCCTCGCTGATGGCCACGTTGCTCACGCCGTCGTCATCGGACAGCACCGCCCCCTCCTGATAGGGGTCGGCGCCCTCGTGGCCCAGGAGGTAGAGGTTCTTGTACTCCGGCTCCTCATGGAGCTGGTCCAGATAGGTATCCGGGGAGACGTAGACATAGTTGTACACGTAGTTGTCGCAGATGTCCGACACGGTCACCGTCAGGGTGCCCACGTCGTCGTCCCGGAGCTCCACGGTGTCGCCCACGGCGATCCCCAGGTTCTCCGCCAGACCGATATTGATCACCACCTCCCCGGAGGCGGGATATTCCACGGTCCGTTCACCGCTGTGGAGGGAGATGAAGCCCTCCAGGGTGTTGGAAGCGGATACCACCAGGTTCACCGACTTGCTGTTGCGCCCCGTCCGGATATCCACGCTGCCGTTGTGGACCAGGAGGCTGTTCTCCGCCTCCCAGCCGCAGGCGGCCAGATACTCCGCCACGTCCTCCTGATCCTGGGGGTCCTGGAAGGAGACGTTGTAGTCGTAGAGGGTGATCTCCGCGTACTGGTCGTCCACCACGGACTTGATGGAGTCCCGCAGACCGAAGCCGGTGACCAGCAGAGCGGTACACCCGCCGATGCCCAGCACCATCATGATGAGGCGGCTGCGGTAGCGCAGCACATTGCGGATGGAGACCTTGTGGAGGAAGCTCAGATGCCGCCACAGAGGGGTGATGTACTCCAGGAACACCCGGCGGCCCGCCTTGGGGGACTTGGGTCGGATCAGCTCCGCCGCGGCCTTGGTCAGCTCCACACGGCAGGAGAGGAAGGTGGCCCCCATGGAGCACAGCAGCGCGGCTACAAAAGACACCGCCGCCAGTACCGGGTCAAAGACGAAGGTCAGCTCCGCGAAGCTGTAGATGACGCCGTAGATCTCCCAGATGATCCAGGGCATCCAGTGGGCGCCCACGGCGTAGCCCACTGTGCTGCCGATGACCGCGGCGCTGCCGGAATAAAAGAGGTACTTGCCCATGATCTGGCCGTTGCCGTAGCCCATGGCCTTCAGCACGCCGATCTGGGTCCGCTGCTCATCCACCATGCGGGTCATGGTGGTCATGCACACCAGAGCCGCCACCAGAAAGAAGAATACGGGGAACACCACGGAGATGGCCGCCACGATGGAGGTGTCGTTGTCAAAGCAGACGTAGCCGATGTTCTCATCCCGGGTCAGGGTGTAGGTGTCCGCCCGCCGGAGGTCCTTCAGGTCCTCCCGGGCGTCGGAGAGCTCTTTCTCCGCGTCGGAGAGCTCCGTCTCCGCGTCCAGGAACTCCCGGTCCGCCTCCGCCTCCCCGTCGTAGTACTCCCGCCAGCCGTCGTCCAGCTCCTGCCGGGCGTCGTCCAGCTCGCCGGGGGCGGCGTCCAGGTCCTTCTTGGCGTCCTCCAGCTCGATCCGGGCGTCCTCCAGCTCCTGCTTGCCGTCGGCCAGCTCCTGCTCGCCGTCCAGCAGCTCCTGGTAGGCGTCTTGAAGCTCCTGCTCCGCCTCCGCCGCGCCCTCGTAGTACTCCCGCCAGCCGTCGTCCAGCTCCGCCCGGCCGTCGTCCAATTCCTGCTTGCCTTCATCCAGCTCCGCCCAGGCGTCGTCCAGCTGCTCCCGGGCGTCCCGCAGCTCATCCCGGCCGTCCAGGTACTGGGCGTAGCCGTCCTCGTACTGTGCCACGCCGTCCTCATACTCCAGCAGGCCCTCCTCGTACTCGATCCGGCCCTGGTCCAACTCATTCCGGAGGCCCTGGAGGGTAGCGTCGTTGAGGGAACCGCCCAGCTGGCTCTCCGCCGCCTGCCAGCCGCCCACAAATTCCGCGGCGCTGCTGCCCTGGGCCTGGAGAGCCTGGTCGATCCCCGCATAGATAGGATCATCGGGGCTGAGAGAACCAATATATCCCACCAGAGTGGAGGGATCAGAAATCCCCGTCATGGCGGACAATCCGTCCGCCAGCTGCTCGCCCGCCTGATAGAGCTCCTGGAGCTGCCCGTACTGGGCCTCGCCCTCCTCCAGCTGGTCCTTGGCGTCCTGAAGCTGTTCCCAGCCCCGGTCCAGCTCCTCCTCCGCGTCGTAGAGCTGGTCCCGGGCGTCCTCCAGCTCGCTGAGACCGTCCTCGTACTCCGCCTCCGCGTCCTGGAGCTCCTTCAGGCCGTCCTCGTATTCCGCGAGGCCGTCGGCGTACTCCGCCTCCGCGTCCAGCAGCTCCTGGTAGGCGTCCCGGAGCTCCTGCTCCGCCTCCGCCTTGCCGTCGTAGTACTCCTGCCAGCCGTCCTTAAGCTCCTGCTCCGCGTCGGCGATCTCCTTGAGGCCATCCTCGTACTCCTGAAGGCCCTCGGCGTAGTCGATCTTGCCCTGCTCATAGTCCTTGACGCCCTGGGCGTAGTCCGCCTCGCCGTCCAACAGCTCCTGCAGGGCGTCGGACAGCTCCAGCTCCGCGTCGGAGCGCTCGCTGCGGTACTCCTCCCAGCCGTCGGCCAGCTCCTGCTCCGCCTCCAGGATGTCCTCCATGGCATCGCTGTACAGGGTATCGTAGCGCAGCTCCGCCCGCTGGCTGAGCAGGTCCTCCACCTGGGGCTTGAGACTGTCGATCTGGTCCTCGTAGGCGTCGGAGTAGGCGTCGGCCCCGTCGGCGATGGAGAGATAGATCTCGTGGTAGGCCTCAAAGTCGAAGCCCTCCTCCGGTATGTAGACGAAGGCCGACACGCTGCCGCTGCCGATGGAGCTGGTGCCCCGCTCGTAGTTGAGGTAGTAGGGGGACTGGACCAGACCCACCAGGGTGTACTCGTCGTAGACCAGCAGCTCCAGGGTGTCCTCGTCGTTGTTGGGAGAGACCCGGACCGCCGTGCTCAGGTCCTCCTCCGTAAAGAACCGGGAGTCGCCCACGCACTCGTTGGCGGCTTCCGGCATCCGGCCCGCCATCAGCTCCATGCGGTTGATGTCCCCGGTGAGGGACCGGGCGGTGACCACCAGCTCCTCGTTCTCCTCCCGCTCCATCAGAAAATCGGTGTAGACCGACCCCACGGCGGCGGAGATCCCCTCCATCCGGGAGAAGGCCGCCACGTCCTCCTGGGTAAAGCCCAGGGTGGACATGAGCTGGAAGTCAAAGAGCTGGTGGTCCCTCAGGTAGGCCACCCCCGTGGCCATCATGTCCGGCTGGGCCATCCGGAGCCCCGCGAAGAAGCCCACGCCCAGCCCCACAATAGCCAGAATCGCCAGATACCGGCCAAGGCTCTGGCGAATCTCCCGCAGGGTGGATTTCAGCAGCGTCGTTACCATTCGATCTCCTCCACAGGAACGGGGCTGGTATTGATCTCCTCGGAGACCACCGTGCCGTTCTTGACCCGGATCACCCGGTCCGCCATGGCGGTGAGCGCGCTGTTATGGGTGATGATGATGACGGTCATGCCCTTCTGGCGGCTCATGTCCTGCAAAAGCTTCAAAATGGCCTTGCCGGTGGTGTAGTCCAGCGCGCCGGTGGGCTCGTCGCACAGGAGCAGCTTGGGATTCTTGGCCAGGGCACGGGCGATGGCCACCCGCTGCTGCTCGCCGCCGGAGAGCTGGGCGGGGAAGTTGGCCAGGCGCTGCTCCAGGCCCACGGACGTGAGCACCTGGGCCGCGTCCAGGGGGTGCTGGCAGATCTGGGCCGCCAGCTCCACGTTCTCCAGGGCGGTGAGGTTGGGGATGAGGTTATAGAACTGGAACACGAAGCCAATGTCATGGCGGCGGTAGGTGGTCAGCTGCCGGGTGGTGTAGGCGGAGATCTCCTTGTCCCCCAGGAGGATCTTCCCGGAGGTCAGGGTGTCCATGCCGCCCAGGATATTCAGCAGAGTGGTCTTGCCCGCGCCGCTGGGCCCCACGATGACGCACAGCTCCCCCTCGTTGACGGTGAAGTTGGCGTCCTGGAGGGCGTGGATATCCACCTCCCCCACGTGGTAGGTCTTGCTCACATGCTCAAAGCGTACAAATTCACGCATACCCAATCCCCCGTATTCCTCCCGCCGCGGCTGCGGGGCATACTTTGGTTACAGTATAGCACACCGCCGCGCTAAATGGTGAAATTTCCGTTAATGTTCCCGGATCAATCCCGGTTTACCGCCGGGGCGCGCCGTCCCTGGGGACCTGCTTCATGGAGAGGGAGATCCGCTTTTTCTTCTCGTCCGCCTCCAGCACCACCACCCGGACGATGTCGCCCACCGACACTGCCTCCGAGGGGTGGCGAATGAACTTGCTGCTGATCTGGGAGATGTGGACCAGGCCGTCCTGGTGGACGCCGATGTCCACGAAGGCGCCGAAGTCGATGACGTTGCGGACGGTGCCGGTGAGGACCATGCCGGGCTTGAGGTCCTTGATCTCCAGCACATCGGTGCGGAGGATGGGCGGCGGCAGCTCGTCCCGAGGATCCCGGCCGGGCTTCTGGAGCTCCTTGGCCACGTCCAGCAGGGTGGGCACGCCCACACCGCAGGCCGCCGCCAGGGCCGCCGCCCCCTTCTCCCGGATGCGGCGGTCCAGATCGCTGAGCTTCCCCGCCGCCACGTCGGACATGGCGTAGCCGGTCAGCTCCAGCAGCCGCTCCGCCGCGGCGTAGCTCTCCGGGTGGACGGCGGTGTTGTCCAGCACCGCCTTGCTCTCCGGCACCCGCAGGAAGCCGGCGCACTGCTCATAGGCCTTGGGGCCCAGTTTCGGCACCTTGAGGAGCTGTTTCCGGGCGGTAAAGGGCCCGTTGTCCTCCCGGTACTTCACGATATTTTTTGCGGTGGCGGCGGTGAGTCCCGCCACCTGCCGCAGGAGGGAGGGGGAGGCGGTGTTCACATCCACGCCCACGGCGTTGACGCAGTCCTCCACCACGCCGCTGAGGGCCTCATCCAGC
>CALWYI010000076.1 GCA_944385715.1 uncultured Oscillospiraceae bacterium
CCTCACCTACAAGAACGCCCGGAAGGCCCTAGAGGCCGCGGCGGCGGGCGAATCATCCCTGCGGGGCGCCCAGCCGGCGCGGTCTGCAGGCATACTTTTTCCTTCTTCTGGGCATAGTAGGACAAACACGGCCCGCCGGAGCATCCGGCGCAGGGGCCGGGGGCGGCGCCGCCGCCCGCTATCCAAACGCCCACAGGAGGAAATGTGTATATGAAAATGAAGGGTTACGCCATGCTGGGCATCGGCAGGACCGGCTGGATCGAGAAGGAGGTCCCCGCCTGCGGGCCTCTGGACGCCATCGTCCGTCCCATTGCCGTCTCCCCCTGCACCTCGGACATCCACACGGTGTGGGAGGGGGCCATCGGCGAGCGCACCGACATGATCCTGGGCCACGAGGCCGTGGGGGAGATCGTGGAGGTGGGGTCCCTTGTAAAGGATCTGAAGGTGGGGGAGAAGGTCATCGTCCCCGCCATCACCCCCGACTGGGGCAGCCGGGAGGCCCAGGGGGGCTACGCCATGCACTCCGGCGGCATGCTCTCCGGCTGGAAGTTCTCCAACTTCAAGGACGGCGTATTTGCCGAATACTTCCATGTCAATGAGGCCGACGCCAACCTGGCCCGGCTCCCCCGGGGCCTGGACCCGGCCTGCGCCGTGATGCTCAGCGACATGGTGCCCACGGGCCTCCACGGCGCGGAGCTGGCGGACGTGCAGTACGGCGACAGCGTGTGCGTCGTCGGCATCGGCCCCGTGGGCCTCATGTCCGTGGCCGGCGCGGCCCTGCGGGGGGCGGGCCGGCTGTTCGCCGTGGGCTCCCGGAGCGTGTGCCTGGAGGCCGCCAGGAGCTACGGCGCCACAGACCTCATCAACTACCGCCACGGGGACATCGTCACCCAGATCATGGACAAAACCGGCGGCCAGGGGGTGGACAAGGTCATCATCGCCGGCGGCGACAACGACACCTTTATCCAGGCCGTCACCATGGTGAAGCCCGGCGGCCGCATCGGCAACGTCAACTACCTGGGCGCCGGGGACTTCGTCCGCGTCCCCCGGGTGGAGTGGGGCTGCGGCATGGGCCACAAGACCATCGCCGGGGGCCTTATGCCCGGGGGCCGGCTGCGGATGGAGAAGCTGGCGGCCCTGCTGGTCAATGGCCGGCTGGACACCTCCCGGCTGCTGACCCACCGCTTCCAGGGCTTCGAGCACCTGGAGGAGGCCCTGCTCCTCATGAAGGACAAGCCCAGGGACCTCATCAAGCCGGTGGTGCTGCTGTAATACACCGCCGGAGCGGGACAGGGGCGTTGAACCCCCAACCCGGCTTTTCCCCAGGCAGCGCAGGGGCCGCCCCCGGATGGGGGTGGCCCTTTTTCCACTGTGGATCGGCTGTATTTCTGCCAGGCGGGCCAAAAACCGCCCCTTTTCCCGGCGCAACAAATCGTTTCTTGACGGGATGGGCGAAATCTGCTACCGTGGCGGCGAGGTGAACGATATGACGATTTCCCAGAATCTCAAGGACCTGCGCCGCCTCTCCGGTATGACCCAGGAGCAGGTGGCTCGGCAGGTGGGCCTGACCCGGCAGGCCATCTCCAGCTACGAGTCCGGCCGGACCCAGCCGGACCTGGACACCCTGGCCCGCCTGGCGGAGGTCTACGGCGCGGAGATCACGGACGTGCTCTACGGCGCAGGCCCCCGGCAGAGGGCCCTGCGCTTCTGGCGGCGGGCCCCCTTCCTCCTGGCGGCGGCGGTGCTGGCCGTAGTGCTGCTGCGCTCGGCCCTTCTCCTGGGGCTCAACACCTTTCTGACTTTTCCCGACGGCATGGCCGTTACCGAGGCCACGCGGTCCCTGATAGAGCGGCGCTTCGCTCTGCTGGACGTGGTACAGGTCCTGGGGGGCCTGGCGGAGACGGTATCCCTGCTGGGCTGCCTGGTGCTGGGGGTACTGCTGTTTCCGGCAAAGCCTCTGCCGCCGGCAGGCCGTGGCCTTCTCTTCTTCCTGGCGCTGGCGGCGGGCCTCCTGCTGGTGACGGTCCCCTTCGCCGCCCTGGACGGGGTCTACCGGGCGGCGGACTACCTGTGGCCGGGGTTGAACATCCTGCTGCCGGCGGTGCTGCTGCTGCTCTGGTGGGGCATCCTGGCCCTGGTCCGGCGGAAAAAGGAGCGGGCCTGACCCAAAACAGCGTGCCGCCCCCAGGGAAGGGGACGGCACGCTGTCGTTTTTGCGTATCTCAGCCCCAGGCCCGTTTCAGGGCCTCCGCCAGGGCGGGGATGTCCCCGTCTCGGAGGGAGCCGTAGCCCAGGACCACGGTGTTCTCCGGGCAGGAGGCCCGGTCCTCCATGTAGTACTGGCTCAGGCCCCGGAGGGCCACCCCCTCCCGCCGGGCGGCGCGGACCATGGCCGCCTCCCCGGGGCCGTTTCTCAGGGTCAGCAGCAGGTGGAGCCCGGTGTGGCGGCCCTGGAGGACGATGTTCTCCCGGCCGAAGGCCCCCTCCAGGGCCTCCGCCAGGGCCGTCATCCGGCCCCGGTACACATTCCGCATCCGGGAGAGGTGGCGGGTGAAGTGGCCCTGGGAGAGGAAGCGGCAGAGGGTCTGCTGCTCAAAGCGGCTGACGGTGTTGGCGTAGCTGCCGAACACCGCCTGATACCGGCCCAGGAGCCCCATGGGCAGCACCATGCAGGCGATGCGGATGCTGGGGGCCAGGCTCTTGGAGAAGGTACAGAGGTAGATCACCGGGCCCCAGCGGCCCCCCATACCCTGGAGGCTGGGGAGGGGCCGGGTGTCGAAGCGGAACTCCGCGTCGTAGTCGTCCTCCAGGATATACCGCCCCGGCCGCTCCTGGGCCCACCGCAGCAGCTGGGAGCGGCGGGCGGCGGGCATGGTGACGGCGGTAGGGAAGTGGTGGCTGGGGGTGACGTAGCAGAGGTCCGCCCCGCTCCGCTCCAGCCCCTCCGCCGAGAGGCCCCCCTCGTCGATGGCCACGCACCGGCAGGGGATGCCGTTGTTCTCCAGGATGGTCCGGGAGCGGTCGTAGCCCGGGTTCTCCACCGCCGCCGTCACCGGCCCCAGCAGCCGGGCGGCCAGCCCCAGCAGGTACTCCACCCCGGCCCCCACCACGATCTGCTCCACGCCGCAGTCCACCCCCCGGTAGGCCCTAAGGTACTCCGCCAGCTCCCGGCGCAGCTCCTCGTCCCCCTGGCGGTGGCCGTGGCGCAGCAGCTCCGGCTCCCCGTAGAGGAGGTCCCGCTGGATCTTCCCCCAAGTCCGGAAGGGAAAGAGGGCGGTGTCCACGCCGCCGGTGGAGAGGTCGAACCGCGGCGGCGGGTCCTCACAGTCGCTCTGGTCCCGCCGGCTGTCAAGCCGGGGGGCGGCGGGCTCCGCCACCGCGGGAAAGCCGCCGCTCGCCAGGACGAAGAAGCCGCTGCGCTGCCGGGCCTCCAGGTAGCCCTCCGCCGCCAGCATCTGGTAGGCGGTGTCCACCGTGTTCACCGCCACCGCCAACTGGCCCGCCAGGGACCGCTTTCCCGGCAGGCGGTCCCCCGCCTGCAGGACGCCGGAGCGGATCTGAGCCGCCAGGCTCTCATAGAGCTGCTGGTACAGGGGCTTCTCCCCGCCGCTGTCCAGGCAGATCGTCAGCTGCAGCATAGGCCACCTCCCAAACTGAACCCATAAAATATCTCTGTTCTGGGTGTTTCATTAGAATCAGATATTTGTATAATAGCATACAGCAAAGGCCGCCGTCAAGGCGGCGGGGAGGAATGGATATGATCCACGAGAGCAAGGAGACAAAACTGCTGGTGAAGCTGTGCGTGGCCGCCATGATGGCCGCCCTGGTGTTCGCCGGAAACTATATACGCGTCAAGATCCCCGTGAGCCTGGGGGGCACCACCGCCTTCACCCTGGCCAACATCCTCTGCGCCCTGTCGGGGCTGCTGCTGGGGCCCTGGTGGGGCGCTCTGGCGGCGGGCATGGGCTCCGCCATCTACGACATGCTGGACCCGGAGTACATCGTGGAGGCCCCCATCACCTTCGTCACCAAGGGTATGTACGGCCTGGTGGCGGGGCTGGTGCTCTACTATGTGTTCCGCAATGCCCGGGAAAAGTACGGCCCCCAGCTCACCGCCACCATCTGCGCCGCGGTGTGCTACATGGTGGTCTACTCCGTGAAGGTGTTCTTCTACAACGGCATGCTGATCCAGGGACTCCCCGGGGCGGACCAGTGCTGGCTGCTGGTGCTGTCCAAGCTGCCCGCCACCGTCTTCAACGGCGTGGTGGCCATGGTGGGGGCGCCCATCCTGGGAGTGGCCATCAGGAAGGCCCTGCGGGGGGCCCATATGGGCAGGCTGATGGCCTGACAGAGTGCAAGGGGAGGTCCGCCGGCGGGCGGGCCTCCTTTTTTGTTTTTGCCGGGGCTGCGCGCCCCCGCACTCCGGCGTTTCCGAAGCCAGCCGCTTCGGCACTGTGGCTTCCGGGGCTCCCCAGCCCAGGCTGCCCTCTCTGCCGCCTGCGGCGGCATTCACCTTGCGCCCCGGACCCGGGTAACTTTTTGTACGCACAAAAAGTTACCAAAAAAGCGCTGGGGAGACCCCAGGCCCCCTTTGTTTGTCCAATCGGACGCCTGCAAGGGTGATACCCGGTTGCCACTGAATTTCCGCGGGCCTCCGGCTCCTTCGTAATCGGTGCGGCGATTTACGGACTTCGCCTGACGGCCCTCGAGTCGATGACCGTTTCTTTTTTTTCGTACGAGAGCCTGTGCGTTCCAACAGATGCAGGCGGTTCGGTACAGAAAACAGATGGTTCTATCCCTTTGAGAGGGCGACAGCCGAAGCCGGACAAGAAACCCGGTAGAGATCAGATGCCAAAGAAAGGTATTTCAGTGGCTGCGCAGCAGCAAATCTGATGGCGTCCGATTGGGCAAAAGCGGGGGTCCAGCCCGAAGGGGGCTGGCGTGTTTTTGGGTACTTTTTGCACGAGCAAAAAGTACCCCGCCCGTGGGTGCGGGAACCCACAAAGAGGAGGGCCGCTTCTGGCCCCTTCGGAAATTCCCAGGGGTTGGGGGCGGACAGCTCCCAATAGCAACCCCGCCCGCCCGGCCGGCGCGAGGCCCGCCCCTCTGCATAAAATCTCCCCCTTTGGGGAACCCTTCCCCCAAAGGAGGGATCTCTGTGGATATTACCCGGGACATGAGCAAACAGGACTACGCCGCGCTGGTGAAGGGGCGGGAGAAACCCTCGCCCATCGTGAAGGACTGCGTCTTCGCCTTTCTCATCGGCGGGGCCATCTGCGTACTGGGCCAGCTGATAAGGGAGGGGTGGCTGTCTCTGGGCCTTGGCGACCAGGACGCCGGCACCGCAACCTCCGCGTCACTGATCCTCCTGTCGGTGCTGCTGACAGGACTCAACCTCTACAACAAGATCGCCCGGTACGGCGGGGCGGGGACCCTGGTGCCCATCACCGGCTTCGCCAACGCCGTGGCCTCCCCGGCCATCGACTTCCGCAGTGAGGGGTTCGTCACCGGCATGGCCGCCCGGATGTTTACCGTGGCGGGGCCGGTGATCGTCTATGGCGTCATCGCCAGCGCTGTCTATGGCGTAATACTGTGCCTGTTTTAGGGGAACAAAAAGGGGACCTGTCCGGCACTGTCCGGACAGGTCCCTCTCTGTCTCTCTCACTCCGCCAGACTACCCCGGCGCTTCCACCTGCCGGAGAAGAAGTAGATCACTGTGGCCGCCGCGCCGAAGAACCAGCCGATGCCAAAGCCGTAGTACATATACGTCGGCCCGAAGAAGTGGGCCAGCAGGTACACCCCCGGCACACGCAGCAGCACCTGGCTGGTGACCACCGTCAGCATGGGCACCACGCTCTCGCCGGCGCCCCGCATGACGCTGCACATGGTGAACTGCACGGCAAAGAGAGGGTACACCGGCAGGATGCACTGCAGCAGCAGCGCCGCGCCGTTGACCGCCCCCTGGCTGTCGGTGAAGAAGGAGGCCGCCAGGAACCGGGCGGGGTAGAGCACAGCGAAGATGATGCCACACCAGCCCACGGCGTAGAGAATCCCCAGGATCACGCCCCGGTGGACCCGGTCCTCCTTTTTCGCCCCCACGTTCTGGCCCACGAAGGCGGTGATGGCGGAGGCGATGGCCTGGATGGGCAGGAAGGCCATGCTGTCCAGCTTGTTGCCCACGTTGTAGCCGGCGGCATAGGAGGTGCCGAAGGCGTTGACCTGGCTCATGATGGCCATCATGCCAATGGACACGGTGGCAAACTGGATGCCCGCCGGCAGGCCGATGCCCATGATTTTCCGGAACAGCTTCCTGTCAAAGCGCAGGCAGAAGGGCCGGATGGCGAAGGCGGTGTAGTTGCGGTTGATGTAAAACACCCCGAAGAGCCAGGAGCAAAGCTGGGAAATGATGGTGGCGATGGCCACGCCGGCCACCCCCCAGTGGAACTGGAGAACGAACAGCAGGTCCAGAATAATATTCATCACCGCCGAGATCCCCAGAAACAGCAGGGAGGCCCGGCTGTTGCCCACCCCCTGAAGAATACCGGAGTTCATGTTGTAGCCGATGGCCCCGATGAGGCCTCCGGACACGATCATCAGATACAGGTAGGCGTCCCCCATGGTGCCCGCCTCCACCCGCATGAGCAGCAGCACCGGCCGGGCGATCACCAGAGCCAGCACCGTGATGGGCACCACCGCCAGGGTGAAGAAGGTATAGGTGGTGTCCACCACGTCCCTCACCCGGTCCATCTTTCCCGCCCCGTAGTACTGGGCGATGGCCACGGTGGTGCCGTTGCTCATACCCATGAACAGCGACGTGAACATAAAGATCACCGGGTAGCCGATGCCCACGGCGGCCAGGGCCGCCTCGCTGACGAACCGGCCCACCACCCAGCTGTCCACCATGTTGTACAGCTGCTGCAGCAGGCTCCCCAGAAACATGGGGAAGGCAAAGGCCAGCAGGTGGCCGGAGATGCTCCCCTCCGTCATGTTCCGCAGCTTGTGACTGCTTTTTCCTCTCTCCATCTCTCCCTCTCCGCCCCCGCAGGGCGCTCCTCTCCTGTGATTTCTTTCTCCATCTTATCGCGAATTTCTCCAAATTGCAATTGTTTTCCCTCAAAAGTCCTGCTATACTGTCGTTGTCTATCCCCACAAAAGGAGAGGAAACCCATGAAACTGATTTCCTGGAATGTCAACGGCCTGCGCTCCTGCCTGCAGAAGGGCTTTCTGGACTTCTGCGCCCAGGCTGACGCCGATATCTACTGCCTGCAGGAGACCAAGCTCCAGGCGGGCCAGGCGGAGGTGGACCTGCCCGGCTACCACATGTACTGGAACTACGCCGACAAGAAGGGCTACTCCGGCACCGCCGTCTTTACCCGCGAGGAGCCTCTCTCCGTGACCTACGGCTTCGGCGACGACCTCCACCGTCACGAGGGCCGGATTATTACCGCCGAATTTTCCGACTTCTACCTGGTGTGCTGCTACACCCCCAACGCCCAGGACGGCCTCAAGCGCATCGACTACCGGATGCAGTGGGAGGACGACTTCCGGGCCTATCTGCTGGAGCTGGATGAGAAGAAGCCGGTGGTCCTCTGCGGGGACTTGAACGTGGCCCACCAGGAGATCGACCTGAAGAACCCCGGCCCCAACCGGGGCAACGCCGGCTTCTCCGACCAGGAGCGGGGCAAGATGACGGAGCTGCTCTCCGCCGGGTTCGTGGACACCTTCCGCCACCTGTACCCGGACCGCACCGGGGCCTACAGCTGGTGGAGCTACCGCTTCAACGCCCGGAAGAACAACGCCGGGTGGCGCATCGACTACTTTATCGTCTCCCGGCGGCTCGCCGACCGGGTGGCGGCGGCGGAAATTCTCTCCGACGTGTACGGCAGCGACCACTGCCCGGTACTGCTGGAGCTGAAGTGACCGGCGGGGGCTCCGCCCCCGCACCCCGGTGCTTGTCGTCGGGGGCTACCCGCCCCCGAACCCCGGGGTTCACTTTTGTACGCACAAAAGTGAACCGAAAAAGCGCCAAAACCAAGGTTTTGGATTCCTTTGCCTAATCGGTCTCGATCAGATTTGATACTGCGTTGCCACTGAACCAGCTAATCCTCCGGGTATCTAATCTCTGCCGGGCTTCTTGTCCGGCTTCGGCTGTCGCCCTGTTAAAGGGAGAAGCGAATCTGAGTTTTCTTTGTCAACCTGCCTGCACCTGTTGGAACTGCACAGACTCCCACAAGAAAAAAGAAACCACCATCGACTCGAGGGCCGACAGGCGAAGTCCGTAGCGCACCGCACCGATTACGAAGGACAACTGGTAGTTCGGTGGCAACTGGGTTTCACCTCCGATCCTGACCGATTGGACAAAAAAGGGGGTCCAGGGTCTCCCTGGCGCTTTTTTGGTGACTTTTTGTGCGTACAAAAAGTCACCCGGGTCCGGGGCGCAAGGTGAATGCCGCCGCAGGCGGCAGAGAGGGCAGCCTGGGCTGGGGAGGCCCGGGAGTTGAAGTCCGAAGCGGCTCGCTTCGGACGCACCCGGGGCACGGGGGCGGGTAGCCCCCGAAAGCCAAAGCCCGAAGCGGCTGCTTCAGCCGCACCGCAGAGCGAAAACAAAAAGAGAGACGTTCAGAGGACCCCTCCTCTGACAACAAAGAAAAGGGCCGCCCCCGTATGGGGACGGCCCTCCTGGTTTGCTTGTCAAAATCAGCCGACGCTGTTGAGCTTCAGGGTCATGGCGCTCTTCTTGTGAGCGGCATTGTTCTTGTGCAGAATGCCCTTGGCAGCGGCCTTATCCACGGCCTTGACTGCGACCTTGTACGCGCCCTCGGCCTCGGTGCGATTGCCTTCGGCGGCAGCGACCTCAAACTTCTTGACAGCGGTCTTCATGGCGGAACGCTCGGCCTTGTTGCGGGCATTGCGC
>CALWYI010000077.1 GCA_944385715.1 uncultured Oscillospiraceae bacterium
TGCCGCCTCCATCAACCGCTCCGGCTTCTTCACCTTTGAGGCCCTGCGGGTGGGAGAGGACACCACCCTGGCCCAGATGATCCGCCTGGTGGAGGAGGCATCCTCCTCCAAGGCCCCCATCGCCAAGCTGGCCGACAAGGTGGCGGGGGTGTTCGTGCCGGTGGTGATGACCATTGCCGCCATCACCGCCGTGGTGTGGTTCTTTGCCGGGGGCCACGACGCCGCCAAGGCCATCACCGCCGGGGTGTCGGTGCTGGTGATCTCCTGCCCCTGCGCCCTGGGCCTTGCCACCCCGGTGGCCATCATGGTGGGCACCGGCAAGGGGGCGGAAAACGGCATCCTCATCAAGTCCGCCGAGGCCCTGGAGGCACTGCGGTCCGTGGACACCGTGGTGCTGGACAAAACCGGGACCCTCACCCAGGGCAAGCCCCAGGTCACCGACATTCTGCCGGCCCAGGGTCTCTCGGAGGACGCTCTGCTGGGTCTGGCCGCCAGCCTGGAGGCCCCCTCAGAGCACCCCCTGGCCGCCGCCATCGTGGAGGCCGCCACGACACGGGGCCTGCCCCGGGCAGCGGTAGCAGACTTTGCCGCCGTCCACGGACGGGGCGTCAGGGCCTCCCTGGGGGGCGCTATGTGCCTTGCCGGCAACCGGCAGATGATGGAGGAGGCGGGGGTGGATCTCACCGGCTGGGCGGAGAAGGCGGAGGCCCTGGCAGAGGAGGGCAAGACGCCCCTCTACTTTGCCAAGGGCGCCACGCTTCTGGGCCTCATCGCCGTGGCGGACACCCCCAAGGCCACCAGCGCCGACGCGGTGGCCGCTTTCCGGAAGCTGGGACTGGACGTGGTGATGCTCACCGGCGACAACCAGCGCACTGCCCAGGCCATCGGCCGCCAGCTGGGGGTCACCAGCGTCCTGGCGGAGGTGCTGCCCCAGGACAAGGAGGCCAAGATCCGCGAGCTACAGGCCCAGGGAAAGAAAGTGGCCATGGTGGGCGACGGCATCAACGACGCCCCGGCCCTGGTCCGTGCCGACGTGGGCCTTGCCATCGGGGCGGGCACTGACGTGGCCATGGAGAGCGCCGACATCGTGCTCATGAAGTCGGACCTCCTGGACGCCGCCGCTGCGGTGGAGCTGAGCCGGGCCACCATCCGCAACATCAAGGAGAACCTCTTCTGGGCCTTCTTTTACAACAGTCTGGGAATCCCCCTGGCAGCCGGGGTATTTTACCCCCTGCTGAACTGGCAGCTGGACCCCATGTTTGCCGCTGCCGCCATGAGTCTCAGCAGCGTATGCGTGGTGACCAACGCCCTGCGCCTGCGCTTTTTCAAAAGCAAATTCCGCGCCGCCGTTCCGGTCTGCCAGGGGAGCTGTCCTCTGGCGGCGGAGGAAGCGGCACAGGAGACCACATCAAATGAACAAGGAGGAACTACTACGATGGAAACTGTACTGAAGATCGAGGGCATGATGTGCGCCCACTGCCAGGGCCGGGTGGAAAACGCCCTGAAGGCTGTGGCCGGCGTCACCGCCGTCACCGTGGACCTGGAGAAGGGCACCGCCGCCGTCACCGGCCAGGCGGACGCCGCGGCCCTCAGCAAGGCCGTCACCGACGCGGGCTACACCGTCACCGAGGTCCGGTAAGCCCCACGGCGATCAAAGGGAGGTCCGGGCGGCATGTGCCGCCCGGGCCTCCCCTTTTCCCACGCGGCCCGGCGGGGCGGAACCTTTTTCCCCTTTCAGCCGTCTTAGGGAAAAGCCATATTGCCAAAATCCCTCCGCCGCCGTACAATAGGGGGAAAGCGGGAGGGAAAGGACAGGGAGGACATGCCTATGGAATTCACGCTCAGGCCCGGGATGCTCCTGGGCGCCGCCACCGCCGCCACCCAGATCGAGGGCGGCGATCAGAACAACAACTGGTACGCCTGGTACCGCCGGGGGTACATTAAAGATAACAGCGACCCCTCCGTGGCCACGGAACACTACCGCCTCTGGCGGGAGGACCTGGACCTGATGGCGGAGATGGGCCTTCAGTGCTACCGCTTCGGTCTGGAGTGGAGCCGCATCGAGCCGGAGGAGGGGGCGTTCTGTGAGGAGGCCCTTGCCCATTACCGTGCGGAGATCACCGCCATGAAGGAGCGGGGCATCCGGCCCCTCCTCACCCTCCACCACTTCAGCAACCCCCTCTGGCTGGAGGAGAAGGGGGCCTTCCTGGACGCCGACAACATCACCTACTACCTCCGCTACGTCCACAAGGTGGTGGAGGCCCTGGGGGACCTGGTCAGCGAGTACATCACCATCAACGAGCCCAATGTCTACGCCTTCAACGGCTACCTGGCCGGGGCCTGGCCTCCGGGCCGGCAGAATTTCCTGGCCATGAGCCGGGTGATGACCAATCTGGCCGCCGCCCACATCGAGGCCTACGGCCTCATCCGCAAGGCCCGCCTCCGGATGGGCTACAGCGACACCAAGGTCAGCTTTGCCAACCACCTGCGGGTATTCACGCCCCGGGACGAAAAAAATCCCCTCCACCGCTTCTGGGCCAGGCAGGCGGAGCGGCTCTTCCAGGGGAGCCTCACCGCCGCCATGTGCCGGGGCCGCCGGGCCTTCCCCATCGGGAAGCACCCCGCCATCGTCCCCGGGGAGTACTGCGACTTCCACGCCGTGAACTACTACACCCGCTCCACCGTCTCCGGCCCCGCCGACGGCGTGGCGGCGGGCTGTCCCGTCAACGACCTGGGCTGGGAGATCTACCCTCAGGGCATCGCGGCGGTCTGCCGGAAGGCCTGCCGCCTCCTGCCCCGGCCCATCTGGATCACGGAGAACGGCACCTGTGACAACACCGACCGCTTCCGCGCCCGGTATATCGCTGAGCACCTGCAGGCCCTCTGCGGGAGCGATCTCCCGGTGGAGCGGTACTACCACTGGTGCTTCTGCGACAACTTCGAGTGGGTGGAGGGCTGCTCCGCCCGCTTCGGCCTGGTCCACGTGGACTACGGCACCCAGCGGCGCACGGTGAAGGACAGCGGCGACTTCTACCGCCAGGTCATCGCCGCCGGCGGCGTCAGCGAGGCGCTGTGGCAGCGGTACTGCGGCGGGGACTATCCGACCAACGGGGGGGAGGGCTGAGACTATGGCATGGTGGAAAGACGCGGTCATCTATCAGATCTACCCCCGGAGCTTCCAGGACTCCAACGGGGACGGCATCGGGGACATCCCGGGCATCATCAGCCGCCTGGACCACATCCGGGACCTGGGGGCCGACGCCATCTGGCTCTCCCCGGTGTACTGCTCCCCCAACGCCGACAACGGCTACGACATCAGCGACTACCGGGACATCAACCCGGAGTACGGCACCATGGCGGACATGGAGCGCCTCATCGCCGAGGCCCGGCGGCGGGACATCCGCGTCATCATGGACCTGGTGGTGAACCACACCTCCACAGAGCACTGGTGGTTCCGCCAGAGCCGGGACAAAACCAGTGCCTACGCCGACTACTACTGCTGGGCCGACGGGAGGGGGGACGGAAAGCTCCCCAACAACTGGACCGGCTTCTTCGGCGAGGACTGCTGGGAGTTCGACCCCCAGCGGTGCCAGTACTACCTCCATCTCTTTGCCAAGACCCAGGCGGACCTGAACTACCACAACCCGGCGGTGGTGGAGGAGGTCAAGGACATCATGCGCTTCTGGCTGGAGAAGGGGGTGGCGGGCTTCCGGTGCGACGTCATCAACATCCTCTACAAGGACAGCCTGGAAAACGGGAAAAAGAAGCTGGCTCTTACCGGTTCAGAGCACTACCTCACCCTGGAGGGCACCCACGAGATCCTCCGGGAATTCCGGAAGGTGTGGGACGAGTTCGACGCCTTCACCGTGGGGGAGACGGTGTTCGTCACCCCCAGGGAGGCCCAGGACCTCTGCGGCCTGGACCGCCGGGAGCTGGACATGGTGTTCTCCTTTGAGCATATGGAGTGTGACCAGGTATTCATCAAGTGGTTCAAAACCAAGTTCAAGCCCCGGAAGCTCTTTGCCTGCCTCACCCGGTGGCAGAAGTCCCTGCCCTGGAACGCGCTGTACCTCGAGAACCACGACCAGCCCCGGTCCGTCTCCCGGTTCGGCAGCAGGGCCCACCCCCTGGAGAGCGGCAAGCTCCTGGCTACCCTGCTTCTGACCCTCCGGGGCACCCCCTTCATCTACCAGGGCCAGGAGATCGGCATGACCAACTTCGACTTCACCCGGCTCCGGCAGCTCAACGACGTGGAGAGCCTCAACGTGGACCGTGTCCTCACCCGGCTCCATGTGCCCCAGGGCCTCCGCTGGCGGATCATCGCCCCCACCAGCCGGGACAACGCCCGGACCCCCTTCCAGTGGGAGGGCGGCGACGGCGCGGGCTTCACCACCGGCCGGGCCTGGCTTGGCATCAACCACAACTGCAAGGACGTGAATCTTGCCGCCCAGGAGGAGGACCCAAACTCCCTTTTCCACTGGTACAAGGACCTCATCGCCCTGCGGCGGGATACCAAGGTCCTCCGCCGGGGGGCCTTCATTCCCCTGGAATCCACCAGACAGGTCTTTGCCTATCGGCGGGAGCTGCCGGGGAACGATCCCCTCACCATCGTCCTCAACTTCAGCGACAACCCGGCCACTACCGCTTGCCGGGGCACCGTCCTCCGGGACAACTACGGCAGGGAGACCTTTGACGGCACCTTGCAGCCCTGGGAGGCTGTGATCCTGGCGTGAGCCGCCTGTGACCGGCGGCCCGCCACCAAACGGAGGGAGCTATGACCAATCTGGACAGGCGCAACCAGTACTGCTTCGGTCTCGGCACCATCGGCCGGGACATGTTCTACTCCCTGGAGAGCATGTATCTCCTCTTCTTCCTCACGGAGGTGCGGCAGCTGGACGACGCCATGCTGGCCCTGGTGGGCGGCGTATTGACCGTCCTTCGGATCCTGGACGCCTTCAACGACCCCATCACCGGCGTCATCATCGACAACACCCACTCCCGCTGGGGTAAGTTCAAGCCCTGGATTCTCGCCGGGGCCCTGGTGAGCGCTCTGTGCCTGCTGGTGCTCTTCGGGGATCTCCCCGTGTCCGGCGCCGGCTACGTGGTGATCTTCGCCCTGGCCTACATTCTCTGGGACATCTCCTACGGCGTCAACGACATCGCCTACTGGACCCTGCTGCCCGCATTGAGCCTGGACCAGCAGCAGCGGGAGCGATACGGCGCCTTCGCGAGGATCTGCGCCAACATCGGCATGTACGCCGTGGTGGTGGGGGTCCTGCCCGCCACCGCCGCCCTCACCGAGGCCTTCGGCGGTGACGGGAAGAAGGGGTGGTTTGCCTTCGCCGTCATCGTCTGCGCCCTGATGATCGGCTTCCAGCTCTTTACCCTCCTGGGGGTGAAGGAGCGCCGGGACTTCAAGGAGGAGCAGAGCACCTCCCTGCGGGAGCTGGGAAAGGTCCTCTTTGCCAACGACCAGCTCCTCTGGACCGCCGTGAGCATGGCCCTCTTCATGATCGGCTACTGCACCACCACAAGCTTCGGCACCTACTACTTCAAGTTCGCCTACGGCGACGAGAACATGTACTCCGTCTTTGCCGGGGTGCTGGGGGTGAGCCAGCTGGCGGCCCTGCTGGTGTTTCCCCGGTTCGCCGCCAGATTCAGCCGGAAAAGGCTCTACTCCGCCGCCACGGTGCTGGTGGTGGCGGGCTACGGCGTGTTCTTCTTCGCCCCCATGCACATGCTCCCCATCGCTGTGGCGGGGGTGCTGCTGTTCGTGGGCCAGGCCTTCATCCAGACCCTGATGCTGATGTTCCTGGCGGACACCATCGAGTACGGCCAGTGGAAGCTGGGCCGGCGCAACGACTCCATCACCTTCTCCGTCCAGCCCTTCATCAACAAGATCGGCGCCGCCATCGCCACCGGCGTGGTCACCGTGACGCTGATCGTCTCCGGCATCAACCGGGCAGAGACCGCCCAGGATGTGACCGCCCAGGGTCTCCTCATCCTGAAATTCGCCATGATGGCTCTGCCCCTTCTGGCCATTCTGGCGGGCTACGGGGTATATCGGAAAAAGTACCGCATCGACGCGGCCTGCTACGCCCACATCCTGGAGGAGCTGCGGCAGCGGGGGGACATCCGGTAGCTCCGCCCCGCGAAGCAGCATCTCGCCGCCGCCCTCTCCGGAGGGCGGCTTCAGCGTGTCAAAAAAGTGGCTGCGCCACTTTTTTGAGAAAGGGCTTCGGCCCGGTATCGCGCCTCATGTCCGCGTAAAGCGGACATTTCGACGCTGCGGGCCGCAAAGTGTTTTTCCGACGTACACGCCGCCGGAAAAACGACCTGACTTTCTTTCGCCGCCTGCGGGCGGCGAAACTCTGCGAGGCTTTTTCGACAGACTGCGCCGCCCTCTCCGGAGGGCGGCTTTTTTTGCTGTTCCGTCTTGCATTTTATGTTTTTTTCGTGCATACTGATGAAAGAATCGTGCAAGGAGGCCGTCTATGGAACGTGTAAGCAAGGAAAACTACTATCTGGATATCGCGGAAACCGTCATCGGGCGGGCCACCTGCCTGCGCCGGTGCTACGGCGCTATCATCGTCAAGAACGACGAGATCATCTCCACCGGCTACAACGGCGCCCCCCGTGGCCGGAAGAACTGCGTGGATCTGGGCTACTGCACCCGGGAGGCCATGAAGGTGCCCCGGGGGGAGCGCTACGAGCTCTGCCGCAGCGTCCACGCCGAGGCCAACGCCATCATCTCCGCCGCCCGGCGGGACATGGTGGGGGGCACACTGTACCTGGCGGGGAAGGACGCCGTCACCGGGGAGATCCTCCCCGACGCCACCTCCTGCGCCATGTGCCGCCGCATGATCATCAACGCCGGACTGGAGCGGGTGATCATCCGCACCGCCCCGGGGGAGTACAGCGTGGTCCTGGTCCGGGACTGGGTCTACGACGACGACTCCCTGCCGGAAAACCCCGCCAAATAAACCCCGCTGTGGGATAAGGAGAAGAACGATGCTGACACCAGAACTGACCACCGCGTATGTCAATATCCTGCGGGAGGAGCTGATTCCCGCCACCGGCTGCACGGAGCCCATCGCCATCGCCTACGGCGCGGCCAGGCTCCGGGAGACCCTGGGCCAGGCCCCGGAGAAGATCCTGGCGGAGGTCTCCGGCAACATCATCAAGAACGTCAAGAGCGTCATCGTCCCCAACACCGGCGGACGCAAGGGCATCCGGGCCGCCATCGCCGCCGGCGTGGTGGCCGGGGAGGCGGACCAGCTCCTGCAGGTCATCTCCCGGGTGCCCCAGGAGGCCCACGCCGGGATCGAGCGCTACGCCAGGGAGATTCCCATGGAGATCGTCTGCGCCGACACCCCCCGGCTGCTGGACATCCGTCTCACCGGCTGGGCCGGAGGCCACAACGCCCTGGTCCACATCGCCAACAGCCACAGCAACATCGTCCGCATCGAGAGGGACGGCGAGACCCTGTTGGAGAAGCCCCTCACCGACTCCTCCGAGGACAGCCTCACCGACAAGAGCCTCCTCACGGTGGCGGACATCCTGGCCTTTGCCGATACGGTGGACCTGAGCCTTGTCAGTGAGCTCATCGACCGGCAGATCGACTATAACAGCGCCATCGCCCGGGAGGGCCTGGAGAACAGCTGGGGCGCCAACATCGGCTCCGTTCTCCTCAGCGACTACCCCGCCGACATCAAGACCGAGGCCAAGGCCTGGGCCGCCGCCGGCAGCGACGCCCGGATGAGCGGCTGTGAGAAACCGGTGGTGATCCTCTCCGGCTCCGGCAATCAGGGCATCACCGCCTCCGTGCCGGTGATCCGCTACGCCGAGCACCTGGGCGTCGGCCGGGACAAGCTCCGCCGGGCCCTTCTGGTCAGCGACCTGATCACCATCCACCAGAAGAGCGGCATCGGCCGCCTGAGCGCCTACTGCGGCGCCATCAGCGCCGGCGTGGGGGCCGGGGCCGGCATCGCCTACCTGATGGAGGGCACCTATGAGGCCATCGCCCACACCGTCGTCAACGCCGTGGCCATCCTCTCCGGCACCATCTGCGACGGGGCAAAGCCCTCCTGCGCCGCCAAGATCGCCGCCAGCGTGGACGCGGGCATCCTGGGCTACCACATGTGGCGCAACCACCAGGAGTTCAAGAGCGGCGACGGCATCGTCACCAAGGGCGTGGACAACACCATCGCCAACGTGGGCGTTCTGGCTAAGGAGGGCATGCAGGAGACGGACCGCATCATCCTCCACATCATGACCCACCGCTGCGACTGAGCGCAGTATGCCCTCCCGGTCCGTCCGGGAGGGCTTTTTGCCCTCCTCTACCTGAATTGTCCTCTGCACACGGACAGTCACTTTTTCCAGAAAGAAAGCCGCCGTCTTATAAATTTTCTCCCCTTTTTCCAATCTTTTGTTGACATCTCCGTTGAGGCGGCGTATACTGTCCACATAGAAACAACGAAAAACCACTAGTTTGTGTTTATAAGGAGGACAATTATGGCACAGCTCATGGACGCGCTGGTAAAGCCCGTGGCAGGCCCCGGACTGGAGCTCCGGCAGGTCCCCATTCCCGAGCCCGGCCCCGGCGAGGTGCTCATCAAGATCCACAAGACCGCCATCTGCGGCACCGACGTACATATCTACAACTGGGACCCCTGGGCCCAGGAGCACATCAAGCCCCCCATGGTCATCGGCCACGAGTACGTGGGCGAGGTGGCCCAGCTGGGCGCCGGCGTCACCGGCCTCTACGTGGGCCAGCGGGTCAGCGGCGAGGGCCACATCACCTGCGGCCGCTGCCGCAACTGCCACACCGGCAACATCCAGTG